>NZ_JAYFEQ010000525.1:0-4348 GCF_055795085.1 Phormidium sp. CCY1219
TTCACAGACATTGCCATGATGTAAAAACTGCCAGCGATGGTAGCCTTGGTACCTATGATAAAGGCCAAGTTGTTGAGTCCCCGGATGAGGTGAAAGTCTCAAGTCCGGTTCTGAAGACGAGTAGTTCTGGTGACGGAATTGCTTAGTTTAACATCTTGCATCGCCGGGGGTAGGGACGCCAAATACAAAGAAAGAGTCGGTTCTCATCCCTGTTCGGCATTGAAATACAATAATAGGGGTTCAAACGCGAGGATTTCAGACACTTATGACCATAGCTGCACCTGCAAAAACACAATACGAAGCGATTATTGGGTTAGAAACCCACTGTCAGCTCAGTACCCAAACCAAAATTTTCTCCAGTTCCTCCACCGAATTTGGTGCCCCCCCCAATACCAATATCGATCCGGTATGCATGGGGTTGCCCGGTGTGTTGCCGGTCCTCAACGAAAAGGTGCTCGAATATGCGGTAAAAGCAGCACTGGCGCTCAACTGTGACATCGCGCCTTATAGTAAATTCGACCGCAAGCAGTATTTTTATCCCGACTTACCGAAAAATTATCAAATTTCTCAGTACGATTTGCCGATCGCCACTAATGGTTGGCTCGAAATCGAACTGGTAGATGACGATGGGAACGCAAGTCGCAAAAAAATTGGCATCACTCGCCTGCATATGGAAGAAGATGCAGGCAAACTGGTTCACGCGGGCAGCGATCGCCTCGCCGGTAGCGCCTATTCCCTAGTAGACTACAACCGCACCGGCATTCCCCTGGTGGAAATCGTCAGCGAACCGGACCTGCGATCGGGTCAAGAAGCGGCAGAATACGCCCAAGAACTGCGCCGGATCCTGCGCTATCTCGGGGTCAGCGATGGCAACATGCAAGAAGGTTCCCTGCGCTGCGATGTGAACATCTCCGTGCGCCCCGTGGGACAAGCGGAATTTGGCGTGAAAGTCGAGATTAAAAACATGAACTCGTTTAGCGCCATCCAACGGGCGATCGACTACGAAATCGAACGCCAAATCGAAGCGATCGAAACTGGGGAGGCGATCGTGCAAGAAACCAGACTCTGGGAAGAAGGAAGCCAACGCACCATTAGTATGCGAACCAAAGAAGGTTCGAGCGACTATCGCTACTTCCCCGAACCGGATTTAGGGCCGATTGAAGTCTCCGTCTCCCAACTCGAAACCTGGAAAGCCGAACTCCCAGAACTCCCCGCCGCCAAACGACATCGCTATGAAAGCGACCTCGGTTTATCCGCCTATGATGCCCGGGTCCTCACCGACGAACGCCCGGTGGCGGAATATTTCGAAGCCACAGTGCAAGCCGGTGCGGATACCAAACAAGCGGCTAACTGGATTCAAGGTGATATCACCGCCTATTTGAAAACCGAAAAACTCGACATCACCGACATCGCCCTCACCCCCTCCCAGTTAGGAGAACTCATCTCTTTGATTCAAGAAGGCACCATCAGCGGCAAAATCGCCAAAGAAGTGCTGCCCGAATTGCTCGCCAACGGCGGTTCTCCAAAAGAATTCGTCGAGGGCAAAGGATTGATTCAAATTTCCGATACCGCCGAACTCGAAAAGATTTTGGATGAAGCGATCGCCGCCAATCCCAAGCAACTCGAACAGTACCGCAACGGGAAAACCAAACTCAAAGGCTTCTTTGTCGGTCAAGTGATGAAACTCACCAACGGACGCGCCGATCCAAAACTGACCAACAAACTTCTCGAACAAAAATTGAACGGGTAATTTTCCCGACTCTTAGGGAACGAACAGAACCTCGGTTCAAACCACAGTTTCATCCCTGAAGTCGGTTAAATACTCACCAGAATGTACCGGATTCAATCAGCCGATAATAATCGGCGGACAATCCATTCTCGGGGCTGTAGAGACGCCTAACCGCGTCTCTACGTTGGTTGAAACCTTACGGAAACGATAAAAACCCGCCGGGGTTAGGGTGGGGTTCGCCCAAGAAGTCCGCACCAAACGCGCTCATTTAAACCCGACGTTTGACCACCGGATTTTATCTCAGTTATGAGGGAAGTTTTCTCGCTTCATCGGCGGTGAAATCGCGAACCCATGCCACAATTTTACCACGCAATGGGGTTTAATAAAAATGGCAAAATTTATTTCCTGGTTACTCTCCCCCAAAACAATCACCATTTTAATCGGTGTTGTTCTTTTGTACGCAATTTCTCCCTTTTTGATAACCTTTGCCGGTGCCGGGTTGGCTGGGTTATTCGGGTGCAATGGCGGCGGCGTGGAAAATAATTGTCCCAGTCCACAAATGGCAGAGTTTTTCACCAGTATGACTGTGGTTCACTGGTTGGCGATGGTGACGCTTCCCACTGGGCATGCTCGTCGCCGGGGTGCTCGCCATTATTCTTGTGTTGCGTTTAATCATGCTGCAACGTCGCTCTTAAATAATGGCCCACTTGCGTGTTTTGTCTCGTCACTCCCGTGCAATTAGAGGCGGTGGATCTGCATCGCGTTTGTAGGGTGGGCAGTTCTAGCACAGATACGCGATCGGCACCTCTCTTGAGTGGCTTTGCCCACCCGACCATCTGCAATTATTTTTGCATGAGTACGTAGCAACACAAAATCTCTCAATTTCCCTCGGATACGGCCAGAAAATAAAGGGTTTTACCCCTCATCCCGTAATTACTATAGTGTGCTATGGAGATGCACCCAGATCGTAGGGAGAGTGCCGCGAGTGACTCTCCTTTTTTTTTCAGGTTGTGACTCGGGCAACATTAGCGGGATGCCAAATTGTTATAATCCGCTCTCGAATACGCCACAAGAGGAAGGAAACAAGTATGGCACAGTGGAAAGAAATTAGCGGCGGGGTAAGCGCGCCTTTGGGATATCGCGCCGCCGGGATCGCCGCCGGATTGAAGCCATCGGGGGCAGCAGATTTAGCCTTGATTTTGTCAGACGTAGAAGCGATCGCCGCCGGAGTCTTCACCATCTCCCAAGTCCGCGCCGCCTGCGTAGATTACTGTCGCCAACGCCTGGAAGAAAAAGCCAGCACCCGCGCCATTTTATGCAATTCCGGACAAGCCAATGCCGCCACCGGTGCCAAAGGTTGGGCAGATGCGATCGAAAGTGCCGAACTCCTGGGGCGAGAACTGGCCATTCCCCCCAGTTCCATCTTGCTCGCCTCCACCGGAGTGATCGGACAGCGCATTCGCATGGATGCCCTGCGCCAAGGCATTCCCAACCTGGTGGCGGCGGCAACTCCCAGGGGTGGCGATGACGCCGCCCAAGCCATCTGCACCACGGATTTAGTCCCGAAATCCATCGCCTTAGAAACCACCATTGACGGGCGTCCCGTGCGAATGGGCGGGATTGCCAAAGGGTCGGGGATGATTCATCCGAATATGGCCACCATGCTGGCATTCGTCACCTGCGATGCGATGGTCTCGTCCCATCTGTGGCAGGAAATGGTCAAACGCGCCGCCGATCGCAGTTTTAATCAAATTACCGTCGATGGCGATACCAGTACCAACGATACCTTAATCGCCCTGGCAAATGGCCAATCTCGGACGCCGACGATTACCCATAGCGGACCGGAAGCCGAAAAATTAGAGGGAATGCTCACAGCGGTTTGTCAGCACCTCGCCAAGGCGATCGCGCGCGATGGCGAAGGCGCAACCTGTCTGATCGAAGTACAAGTCACCGGCGCACCCGATGACGCCGCTGGACGCAAAATCGCCAAAACCATCGTCGGCTCTTCTCTGGTGAAATCCGCTATCTTCGGTCGCGACCCCAACTGGGGGCGGATTGCTGCCGCCGCCGGACGGGCGGGAGTCCTTTTCGACCAGGATGATTTGCAGGTGAAACTGGGGGATTTCTTGCTCATGGAAAAAGGCCAACCCCTGGAATTCGACCGCGACGCCGCCTCCGCGTACCTGAAAGCCGCCGCCGCCGGTGAGTATTTGAAATCCGATACGGTGCTCGTGTCAGTCAGCATCGGCAATGGACCCGGTACGGGGATAGCTTGGGGATGCGACCTCAGTTATGACTACGTGAAGATTAACGCCGAGTACACCACTTAGCCCAGGGATTTCCTGGAACACACAGAGACGCGAGATATCGCGTCTCTACAAATATGCTAACGTTTTGGCCAATGGTTTTCATCGCGCCGGTTTCGCATTTATTGGCTCAATAAATTTGGGAAAGAACGGAAATTAACAGAAACGTCAGGGCGATCGCTGTGCCTCGCACCCCCAAAAATCAAAGCTTTCAGACATTTGCATCCTTGGCTCAATCTGTCAGGGACTCCGTAGAAACCAACCCCATGTCTAAAGCCAGGGGCTTGTACTTCTAACCACCTGACCAGCCTAA
>NZ_JAYFEQ010000526.1:0-8993 GCF_055795085.1 Phormidium sp. CCY1219
GTGATGGTAGCCTCGGTACCTATGACAAAGGCCAAATTGTTGAGTCCCCGGATGAGGTGAAAGTCTCAAGTCCGGTTCTGAAGACGAGTAGTTTTGGTGACAGAATTACTTAGTTTAACACTATTGCAGCTTTTCCAAACACTGGAGTTATCTCTATGCTGACCCTCAAAATCGTTGTTTATCTCGTTGTTGGCTTCTTCGTTTCCTTATTCATCCTTGGATTTTTAAACGGAGACCCGGCACGCAACCCCAAACGGCGCGATTTAGAATAAGCAAGGCGAACACCTTGCAAGTCATGGTAGGGGCGGCTCATAGGGTCGCCCCTTGTTGCGAACGCGCCGTGCAGGGGTGGCGTCTGGTTTGTGGGTTATTGAGAACGTTAACAGAACTATGGATTATCCGGTTACGCCACCCGAACCCCCTGCGATCGTGAATTACGAATCGTCCCAGTCTCAGGAGGCTGAGGCGATCGCCCCTGAATTGGCCAAAGTCAATCCCCCTCTGGAGACCGAAACCCTTGGGCCGGAGTTTTCCCAGGCATCCAGCAACGCCGCATTGCTCGGTCCGCCGATGGAGGTGAGTTCGCCCCTCAAACCGGTGAAATCTGCAGCCCCCGAGAGAAGCACAGCAGAAGCAGTCCCCTCGCCGCAGGGCGATCGCCACCGGGAGAAAGCCGCATCGAAACAGTTGCCCGAATTAGAGCCATCCTCCACCGAAGATGCCCTGCGAGACGCAGACACAGAAAACCAGGAATTTACCACCACATTAAACATTGGTCTCGATTGGATGTTCAGCCGGGGGGAAGACATCACCGCCACCAAATCCTCCCCGGTGGAAGCCAACCGCGAAGCAGAAAACCCCACATTTGTCAGCCCCTTACTCTCAACCGGGGTTGAGTGGATGCTCAACCAGGGGAAAGAACTCGCCCCCACCCCCGCCACTACCGCCTCCCCGAGGATTGTGGCGAAGGGAGAAACCCGGGATGTGTATCCCGAGAGGCGGGCCACCACGGCTCGAGAAAGCCCCCGGGAGAGAGAATCGCCGCAGAGTGCAGCAGAGGCGGGGAAAGACAGAGACGAACAAGTTGCTAGCGCCGAGGAAGAAAGCGCCGCCGAAGAAACGGCGATCGCCCCTGCACAGACGATTGAATTGAAAGCCGATCGGCAAGAATTCGATCGCCAGCGACAAATTGCCACCGCCGAAGGAAACGCGCAAATGCGGGCGCGCGGGGCGCTGTTAGATGCCGAACAACTGCAAGTCAACCTCGAGACCCAGATCGCGGTAGCACAAGGCGACGTAGTGTATGCCAAAGGGCAACAAGTGCTGCAAGGCGATCGCCTAGAATACGATATGGTGCAAAATCGCGGCGGCATGGATCGCGCGCGCGGGGATATTTTTGTACCCACCACCGGCCAAGATTTTGGCCCGACCTTGCCCACGGATGTTAGCCCCAGGGCACTACAGCAACAGAATTTGGTCGATCGCCTGCGCGCCGGGGAACCGCCGAACAGAATCCGACCCACCGGGGCAATTTCCATCGGTGCCGGTGTGGGCGGGGGAGTGAACGTCCCGCAAACCGCCGGCACGATTAACCGGGTGCGGTTTGAATCCGATCGCCTCAACTTCAGTTCCCAAGGGTGGGAGGGCCGCAACGTGCGACTGACGAACGACCCCTTTTCCCCCCCCGAGTTAGAGATTCGCGCCGATCGCGTCACCTTTCGCCAATTATCCCCGCAGCAGGATGAAATCGTCGCCACCCGTCCCCGGTTGGTGTTTGACGATTTCCTGTCGATTCCGTTATTGAAAGAGCGGTTTTTAATCGATCGCCGCGATCGCGATCCGTCATTGATTCGCTTTGGATACGATCGCAACGATCGCGGTGGGATTTATGCCGAAACCACCTGGGTACCCCCAAATTCGGGCAACGATCCCGTGCAATTGAGAATTCTCCCCCAATTTTACCTGCAACGGTCCTTAGAAGAAGGCACCGGCAATTTAGGGCGACTGTGGGGGGTGAAAGCTGACTTGGAAGCCTATCCCGGCCCGAGGACTTTTGTTGAGGGATCGGCGGAACTGACCAATTTAGATTTTAACGATGGGGAAGAGAACTTGCGGGCAAGTTTGCGGTTGCGTCAGGGCGTGGCGAACCATGTGGTGACTGGGGAATATTCCTATCGCGATCGCTTGTTTAATGGGTCGTTGGGCTATCAAACCGTGCATCAAAACGTGGGGATGGTGATTGCGTCGCCCGTGATTTCCCTGTGGAAGACGGGAATCAACCTCAGCTATCAAGCCAGCGCCCAGCATATCACCGCCGACAGCGATCGCCTGGAATTGCTCGAACCGGTGCGGGAAAATAACCGAATTCAGCTAGGGCGCTATCAAGCCAGCGCCGCCGTTTCCAAAAGTTTAGTGCTGTGGAAAGGGGAAGAATTGCCCCGTACCCGCACCCAAGGATTGCGCTATACCCCCGCCCCGGTGACTCCCTACATCCGCATTTTCGGAGGGCTGACAGGGGTGGCTACCGCCTATACCTCCGACGATATCCAAAATTCCCTCACCGGTTCGATCGGGATTCAAGGTCAATTTGGCCACTTTGCGCGCCGCTGGTTGGACTATACTGGATTTAACTTGAGTTTGTCGCGGGTGTGGTTTAAAGGGGAATCGCCCTTTATTTTCGACCGCATTGCCGATTCTAAAGTGCTATCTGCAGGATTGACCCAGCAACTGTACGGACCGTTTCGCGCCGGGGTGCAAACTTCCTTCAATTTGGATACCGGGGAACGAATCAGTACGGATTTGACCTTAGAATACAGCCGCCGCACCTACGGGATTCGGGTGAATTACAATCCCGAACGCCGAGAAGGCTCTCTGAGTCTGTCGATTAACGACTTTAACTGGACCGGTGGCGGACAACCGTTTTGAAGGATTTCCCAGGGGCAGAAAAGAAGTTATAATGGAACGTTAGATTTTTTGTAATTTTGATTTGGGGTTTCAGTTCGCGTTGGGCGATCGCGGGTTTCAACGAGTTCGAACCCTCGCACCTGTAGGGTGGGCACAGCCCACCCTACTCTGCTTTTCCCTGTTTTTTGCCCCTGCAGTTTTACTCCAGGCACAAAATAATTTAACTGACGTCGGCAAACTCGTCAAGGAGCGATCGCTTTGGCTTGGTATAACATTTCTCCGGGCGGAAAACTTCACTCTGAGGATGGATGCAGCTTAGGGGAAAAATCTGCAATAATAAGTAAGCCGGAGAATTATCCGCACCATAATTCTCTATAGCGTATTATTCCTGCCTAGAATTCACACCAATTTTGGTAACGAGAATATCTAAACCTGATTATTTCCGGTTGTGTTTCCATGAGTACCATCAAACCCATTTCTATGCAACTTAAAGATTTACCCATATCTTCATTAGCGCCAGAAACCGCTATCGAACGTAATATTTTAACCGTCCATCCGGAAACGGAATTAGTCCAAGCGATCGCCTTACTCTTAGAAAAAAGCCAGAGTTGCCAGTGGCCGAAATTTACGCCTTCGTCCTATAAGAATAACGGAAATAAAATTCCCCCGAATTGCATTTTAGTGGTAGAAGACGAGCGACTTGTCGGACTGCTAACCGAGTGGGATTTTGTGCAGTTTGCCGCTCGAGAAATGAATCTAGAAGGCGTCATCGTTGCTGACGTAATGACCTTCAACTTGATTACCCTGCACGAAGCGGATGTTCGAGATATTTTTAGCGTTCTTCAAATTTTTAGGAAGCATAAAATTCGCCACTTACCCATTGTCAGCGAAAGCGGAAAAGCGGTGGGAATTGTTACCCTCGATACCATTCGCCGAATCCTCAAACCCGCCGATTTGCTGAAACGACGAAAAGTCGAAGAAGTGATGGCAACCGACATGATTCATGCCGAACCCAGTACCTCGTTGCTCGATATCGTTCAGCAAATGGTAGCGCATCGAGTCAGTTCTGTCGTGGTCATCGACAAATCCCCTGGGGTAGACGGTGCGAATTTAAACAACGGTTCGGCGATGGTGCCGATCGCGACGATCTCCGAACGAGATATCGTCCATTTTTTAGCCCTCGAACTGGATCTCGAACAGATTCCCGCCGAAAAGGTGATGCGTGCGCCGCTTTTTTGCTTGCATCAGCAAGAGTCGGTATGGACCGCCCATCAGCAGATGCAGCGACGCAATTTAGAACGGGTAATTATCTGCGGCAATAACGGAGAATTGCTCGGAATTATTACCCAAGGGAGTTTGATGGAAACCCTGGATTCGAGTCAACTGTATCAGGTGATTCAGGGATTAGAGCAAAAAGTCTGGACCTTGCAAGCAGAGAAAGTCGAACTGTTGCACAATCGCAACATCGAACTGGAAAGAGAAGTTAACCTTCGCACGGCAAAACTACAGGAACAAGCTTCGAGAGAGCGTCTTTTAGCGAGAATTGCCCTGCGGATTCGCGAGTCGCTCAATCTCGAGGAAATTCTGAATACCACCGTATCTCAGGTTAGGCAACTGCTGCAAACCGATCGGGTGATTATTTATCGCTTTGAACCGGATTGGAGCGGGATGGTTGCCGTAGAATCGGTGAGAAACAAGCACTTATCGATTCTCGGCAGAACGATAAAAGATACCTGCGCCGAATCTTGGGTGGCACCGTATAAAAAAGGACGCACGAAAGCGATTGAAGATATTTATCGGGCCAAATTGACTCAGTGTCATGTGGAATTTCTGGAGCAATATCAGGTTCGAGCGAATTTAGTGGTGCCGATTTTGCAAGGAGAAGAGCTGTGGGGATTGCTGATTGCCCATCACTGTACCGAGCCGAGAAAATGGAAGCAATCGGAAATTGATTTTCTGCAAAAATTGGCCACGCAAGTAGCGATCGCCATCAAACAATCCACCTTATTCGAGCAAGCTCAACTCGAACTCGATCGCGCCACCCACGCGGAAGTACAACTGCAACAATCCAAAGATGAATTAGAAATCAAAGTTCAAGAACGCACTGCGGAATTAAAGCAAGCCAACGAGCAACTGCAGCGCGAAATTCAGGAGCGCAAGCACTCCCAAGCCGAACTGCTTTCCAGCCAACGGTTTATTCAGCGAATTGCCGAAACCACGCCGGATATTTTGTACATTTACGACTTGAGCGAACGACGAAATCTTTATGAAAATCGCCCGATCGCCGAAATTCTCGGTTATGCGCCGGAACAAATTCGCCACATGGGAGAGGGGGTATTCGAAACCCTATTGCACCCGGAGGATGGCGATCGCGTGCGAGGATATTTCCAACGGCGAATCACCCTAGAGGAGGATGACATTCTCGAGTTCGAGTATCGGCTCAAAGACGCCAGCGATCGCTGGCGCTGGTTCATCAGTCGCGACACGGTATTTTCGCGCAGCGATCGCGGCATCCCGGAGCAGATTCTCGGCACCGCCAGCGACATCACCTATCGCAAGCGCGCCGAAGAAGACTTGCACGAAGCCAATGCCAAACTCAAAGGCTGGGTGAGCGAACTGGAAAAACGCAACCAAGAAATGGATCTGCTCGGGCAAATGAATGAATTCCTGCAAGCGTGCTTGAGCGTGGAAGAAGCCTACAAGGCCCTGAGCGCCCTGATAGAACCCTTATTTCCCGGCACTTCGGGAGGGGTATTCATTCTCGACGATGCGAACAATGTAGTCGAGGCGGTGTCCACGTGGGGCGAGTCTCTCCCCACCCAAACGATGTTTGCCCCCAATGAATGCTGGGCACTGCGTCGGGGTCAGTTGCATTGGGTCGATCGCCACTGTGCCGGGTTAGCCTGCAACCATATCCACTCTGACTCGCACTGGGCGGAGTCGGTGTGCGTGCAGACGATGGCCCAGGGTGAAACGATGGGGATGTTTTATCTGGCAAGCCAAGAAGCGGGGGCACTGACCCCGGCGAAACGCCAGTTGGCGCGCACGGTGTCGGAACATGTCTCCCTGGCATTGGCGAATTTAAAACTGCGCGAAACCCTGCACAATCAAAGCATTCGCGATCCGCTCACCGGGCTTTACAATCGGCGCTACCTGCAAGATTCTTTAGAACGGGAAATCCACCGCGCCTCCCGAGGAAAGCAAACCCTCAGCGCGATCATGCTCGACGTGGATCGCTTCAAGCAGTTTAACGATACCTTCGGTCACGATGCGGGGGATGCCATTCTGCGCGCCCTGGGGGAATTCGTGCAAAACAACATTCGCACCTCGGATATCGCCTGTCGCTATGGCGGCGAAGAGCTAACCGTGATTATGCCCGATGCGTCTCTTGATGATGCCTATCGCAGAGCCGAGGAACTCAGAGAAGGGGTGAAACAGTTGCAGGTGCAGCATCGCGGTCAATCCCTCGGTTCGATTACCATTTCGTTGGGGGTGGCTTGTTTTCCCGAGTGCGGTTTGAGCGCTGAGGCGACTTTGGAGGCGGCTGACGCAGCATTGTATCGCTCCAAAAGCCAGGGCCGCGATCGCGTCACTCTTGCCGAAGGTGACTCTGGGTAGTTTAACCGACTCTTTTTTGCATACCACAACCGTGACGAATTGTCAAGAGCAGGGGCGAAAATTCTTGCAGGTTGACCCTTCCTCGGGCAAGGGTGGTGAGACTGTCTCTTCATTCCCTGGGTGATGTAATTCCACATTTGCCGATGGATTCTAGAAGAAGAAAACGAGTCATGCACGGGTAGGGGGTGAAAACGGCACAGTTTTGCGATCGCAAGGGGACAATCGCCACACCATGCCCGCCCTCGGATTCGCGCTGCAATCCCCATAGCCTTTCGGGGATGGAGGCGAGGATGGGGTCTGAGTGTTGGGATGATATGGGGTTGGATTCGCTTTCCCCCGGGGAGAATCCCTCGGGAACGCGAACCGTTGGGTTTGGCTGAAGCGCAGGGGCAAAATCGGCGCATGGAATGGGGCGGTTGCGCGAAGAAGTTGGGGACTTATTTCATGCACTGTAAAAGTGAATTGTTACGATGGTCACGGTTAAAAATTTTGGAGTAAGAAAAAATAGCGATCGGCAAAACTTAAAATCAGGAAAAGCTGGAATTCGCCCACAGGCAGTAACGATGACAGAAGCGGCTAAAGATACCGCAGTTGCCAGTGTCAAGGCACTGCTGGTTCACTACAGTTTTGATAGAGGGGGCAAGACCCCAGAACAGTTGGTTGCCGAATGGCTCAAAGAGTATCCGGCAGCTTGGGTGCGTCTGGGGGCGATCGAGGCATTGTACCAAGGGCGGTACAAAGCCGTTTCGGTGACGCATATTTTGGCCTGTTGGAAACGGCGCAATCAGCCGCTTTATCATTTCAACCACGAATTTGAAAGTTTAGTTTGCAGCAAATTGCCTGTGGAGTGGAAAGCGTCGGGGCAAACCGATTCTCCTCCCGCCAGGATCGAAGCGGTCTCGCCCCAGTTGGAAGAGGTGCCAGAAATTGCCCCTCCACCGGTAAAACCTGCGGATCCACCCGCCGGGGTATTCTCCCCAAAACCCACCGCCAAGGGTCGGCCCCCTGGGGAAAGCCAACCCGCGGAACAGAAAAAATCCTCGGGAGATGCGCGGCGATCGCCACCACCCTGGGGGGCGGAGTTACCGAAACAGCCATCGCCGCAAAGCGATCGCCCTGCTTCCCCTACCATTGGCGATCGGAAGAAAACTTCTCCGCCTCCCCCTTCTCCCGCTAAACCCGCTTCCGCATCCTCTCGGCCCGTCGCCAAGTCCCCCAAGGTGCCATCGCTTCTGAGTCGGGAACAACTCATCGAAGCGGTGGATAGCGAACTTGACGATTTGCTCGCGGATCTGTGGCGCGAAAAACCCGCCCCATCTGCGCCGCCATTGTCTCCCAACTCCGGGGCGTCTAAAACATCTAAACCGCCCGAACAACCCTTACCCGAGACTCGCGCCCCCGAGAAAAGCGAATCCGTACGCCACCGGGATGGCGAGTCTTTGCCTGAAAGTCCGATTCATCAGTTCACCCCCAAGGTGCCGCCATCGGATTTCTACTCCAGGCTGAAAGCGGTTGCCCAAACCCCTCGCGAGTCTGCCCCGAATCAGTCCGATACCCAGTGAGGTTATCCTTTCATGCGAATTTCGCTATAGAAAGATGCTTTGCTAAAACCGTCGGGCTGTTTGACGATGCTCGTCCGCAGTCGCAAATTTTCACTGGCAAACCAGATGCGCTCTTCGGCGTAAAGGGTGTCCGACTCGGCGATTAGAGTCACGGCGTCATCGCTGCCAATCAGGAAGCGACCCCGTAGAAAACTGTCGGGGGAAGGGGGTTGGTGCAATAGTTTCCCTTCGGTGGATTGAGGGCGATCGCCCAAGGGGACGAGAATTGTGGCCCCGGATTCTTTGGGTTCGTTAAACATGGGTTTGCTTTCCCATCGGATCCGGGCAGCACATAGGGCGTCCGCCGGATCCACCCCCTGCTGTTGGCACAGTTGCACCACGTCGGTTTCGGTGGTGGAAAGGGGGTCTATCCATAAATCGGTGGTGGCTGCAGTGGATCGATCGGCAACTAAATCTTGACGGGTTCTCTGAGAGAACCACTTCCCGGCACTGCGATCGAAAAACTCGATGATGTCCATTAACGAAGCTATCTCGCGTCACTTTTTCTTTGCTCTGTCACTATCCTACGCCGAATTGACTCTGAATCATCGCCGTAGATGCGCGGGAGTGGAAAATTGAGACTGGAGAATTGATAATTGGAAATTAAAAATTGAGCATTGAGCATTGATAATTGAGAATTGATAATTGATAATTAGAAATTTAGCTGGGAGGATTGACAAGTTACAATTTGTGAAAAGCAACGGTAGATATTTAATTGTCTTCTCAGAAACAAACCGTACACTTTAGGTTTTAAATCTTTAGGTTTACAATAGATCCTGCCGCAGTTGGTATAACGTCAGGGACTCCGTAGAAACCAACCCCATGTCTAAAGCCAGGGGCTTGTACTTCTAACCACCTGACCAGCCTAAA
>NZ_JAYFEQ010000527.1:0-2457 GCF_055795085.1 Phormidium sp. CCY1219
TGGTCTTCTGGTCAGGTGAGCTTGGGAAAATAAAGTCTTACCAAGCCCCTCCCTTTAGGGATGGGGTTCCTGACAAATCTTAGGCAGTTGCGACATACGGCTACTCTAGCATTTTTTGATTAAAAAATCAATTATCGGCTAACATCCTCCATTATATTCTAGAGGTTATCCCGAGATGAAAATCGAACCCTATGACCCACGCCACATTGATGCCGTTGTTCGTCTTTCGCTTCGGGCATGGACTCCAGGCTTTGAGTCAATTCAGAAGGCGATGGACGCTGACCTATACCGGGTGTTCTCTCCCGAGAATTGGCTTGTGAGTCAGCAGAAGGCTGTGGAGGATGTCTGCGGGGCGGACAGACAGCAGCGTATGGGTAGCTATTGATGCAGATTCTATTGTGGGCTTTGTAGCTGTGAAACTACACTGGGAGGAGAGGATGGGTGAAATCTACATGGTTGCTGTGGATCCAGATTTGCAAGGGCAGGGCATAGGCAGCGCTCTGACAGCATTCGCTCTGGATTGGATGAAAGAGGCGGGGATGTCGATTGCTATGGTGGAGACTGGCGGCGATCCCGGTCATGCTCGCGCAGGTCACACCTATGAAAAGGTGGGCTTCCGACTGTGGCCAGTGGCCAGATACTTCAAAACGCTCTAATCAGCGATCGCCTATGGTGGTGGTCTGCTACCCCGTTGGCTCTCAAACGCGGTGACTCTTCTATCTTATCCAGAGCCATCAACCGGAAGAAGACGAAGCACCTTATATAAGGTACCAAACGAGAGGCGCGATCGCCGCGCCTCTCGTCACTCACATTGTTTCAGATTCCCAGTCGGGGCAGTCACCCCCGGCATCCCAGCCGTAGGGATGCATCCCACAGACGAGCAGATTTCCGCCGTAGACTTGACCGTGATAATTCTTGCACCCGATACAGACGGAATTTTTCTCTTCGGTTGGTGGCACGTAGGACACGAATTGGTCTGGAGTTTCCGGAAAGTCATCCAGCCCTAAATAGAAGTCGAACAGGGGATCGACTAACTCCTCAAAACATTGGTCGAGTTCGTTCACAATCGCAGTTTGCCATTCTTCGGTTAACTCTTCCGAAAGATCCATCATTTCTTCAGAAAATTTTCCGATCGCCTCCACAAATTCCGTGACCTCTTCGGTCACTTCTTCAAAAAAGCGATCGACCTCTTCTGCTGCTGTGTCTATCATTTTAAAGAATTCTTGCGGCCAATCTTCCATCATCATTGTTTGCCCCGTTACTGCAGCCACCGCCTTCTACTCATTCTGAAGCCGACGGAGTTCTTCCTGTAATGATTGTACCTGGTCGCGCAGGTTATCTACATCCTTTGGCTTGTCTTCTGGCTTTTCTCCAGATGACTCTTCGTCTTCTTCGATAATTTCGATGCGTCGTGGCTCTCGAGGTGGGGTCTGACTCGATGGGGGTTGCTGAAAATTCTGCTGTCCCTGTTTCATCATCTCATCCACGAACCGACGAGCTTCTTCCGTGCTCATCTCGCCGCGTTCCACCATTTCATCAGCCAGCTTTTGAGCTTGCTCTGTGAGTTCCCCTACTTTTCCCGTGGCTTTTTCGCCAGCATAGGAGGCTATCCCGACGCCAAGATAAAATGCTTTTTGAAGCATATCGCCGAAACCAGGCATAGAAACTGCTGCTCCTTAATACGCGCAAATGGATTACCGATCCCAGGATAGGTCATCTTTTCCTCGGGTGGCTAACGGGGGGTGCCAAAGCGCCGCCGTCCCCTACATTGGCCCATCGGGGGAACTCTAAAAAAAGTGACCCGGATACCACGCCTGCCACAAGCATCCCGTGTTGCTGCTACCTTCCGGTCCTGACAAAGTTTGGGCGTTGTGACCGCATGGGTCCGGATCGTTTCCTACTATAACACCATTTCTGCGCCACTGTCTACTAAACTCGCCAAAAAAGGCAAATTTTTTTTACTCGATCGCGATGCACCACTCATAAACCTGATAGTTGACGCAACCATTCTGAATCAGCGGGTCTTCGGCGACGAGTCGTTGCGCTTCTTCCATCGATTCTGCCTCGAAGAGCATCATTCCGCCGCCGCGACAAGCCCAGTAGCCGGTTTTGGCTTTATGCCCTTTGGCGATTAAATCCTTGACGTAGGCTTTATGGGCGGGGACGTACTTATCGAAGGTGGGTTTATCGACGATTCCTGCTTCTATTTTGACAAACCAAGGCATTGGAGTTGTGGTAAAAACTAGGGGTCTTCCTGGGTATGGCTCGACTCGAGGAGTACGAGCACCATAGCAGATGGTATCATTGAGGCAGCGACGCGAACGCGGTTTGCAGCCATTGAGACCTTGGGGTAATCTATCATGCCCAACCAATCTTCCCCTCTTTACCGAGAATCGGCGTAAAGCCCCCGGATTTATCCGTGGGGATATAAGCCGAGCGACTGACCCCCGGTCCCCC
>NZ_JAYFEQ010000528.1:0-24324 GCF_055795085.1 Phormidium sp. CCY1219
GCACGCTTAAGCAATTTATGCATTGCTTAAGCGTGCTGCCTGCCGCCACGGTCTCATTATACCCGATGCTCATATCCCTTGTCAACCCCGAAAAAAAATGCGCCGGCCCGGTCTTGCCAGAAAGGGGATGAGGTGATATGATGATAAATGAAGCTTAATTTTGAAACCCACCCAGCACCCATAAGCAATCTATGCATTGCTTAACAGCCCTGCCTGCCGCCACGGTCTCATTATACCCGATGCTCATCTCCCTTGTCAAGCGATTCCGAAAAAAGGGGCAATGGGGATAACAGATTGCAGAAGGGAAACGCGATCGCCCCGAGGTATTTACAATAATTTACAATAAACAGGGTGAAAAACATTCCATAAAACATGGCTCGATCGCAACTGCAAAAACTCGGCACCTACATGCGTCCCCACTGGAAAAAAGCATCCTTGGGGATTTTTACCCTTTTCATCGTCAATGCGGTGGGAGTGTACATTCCCCTGCTGATCCGCAATGGGATTGACGAACTGCAAGTCACCTTCAGCTTCGATCGCATTCTTTACTACGTATTCTCGATCCTGATTTTAGCCAGCCTGATGTGGGTGATTCGGGTATTCTCGCGGATATTGCTGTTTGGGGTAGGCAGACAGGTAGAATTCGACCTAAAACAAGGCATCTTTCAACATCTGCTGACCCTAGAACCCTCCTATTTTGCCACCAATACCGCCGGGGACTTAATCAACCGCGCCACCTCGGATGTAGATAACATTCGGCGCTTACTGGGGTTTGCGGTATTGAGTGTGGTGAATACCATTTTTGCCTATGGGTTGACCCTGCCGGTGATGCTGGGAATCCACGTGAAACTGAGCCTCTTGGCGATCGCGGTGTATCCCGTGATGCTAATTTTAGTACAACTGTTTAGCGATCGCCTCCGCACCCAGCAACAGCGGGTGCAAGAGGAGCTCTCGGGAGTGAGCGAACTGATCCAAGAAGACATGAGCGGGATCGGGCTGATTAAAATCTACGCCCAAGAAGGAAACGAGCGACGGGCATTTCGCCAACTCAACAGCCAATATTTGCACGCGAATTTGAAACTAGCCAAAACCCGAAGTCTTTTGTTTCCCATTCTCGGGGGATTAGCCAGTTTCAGTTTGCTGATTCTGCTAGCATTTGGAGCCAACGCGATCGCCACTGGGCAAATCAGCGTTGGGGATTTTGTCGCCCTGCTGCTGTACGTGGAACGGTTAGTATTTCCCACTGCGCTACTGGGATTTACGATTACCGCCTACCAACGGGGCGAAGTCAGCATCGATCGCGTGGAGTCAATTTTTGCGGTAGAACCGAAAATCAAAGACACACCGGATGCGATCGCCCTCACCGAGGCGGTGAAAGGGCGCGTCAGCGGTCGTCAGCTCACTTACCGCTATCCGGGAAGCAAAACCCCCGCCCTCGATGGCGTCACCTTTGAAATTACACCGGGTCAAACCGTAGCGATCGTCGGACCGATTGGGTCAGGGAAATCCACCCTCGCCAATGCGATTCCGCGCTTGCTGGATATTGGGCCAGGTCAATTGTATCTAGATGGCAAAGATATCACCGAAGTGAAATTAGCCGATTTGCGATCGAACATTGCCTACGTTCCGCAAGAAAGCTTTTTATTTAGCACCACCATCCGCAACAACATCCGCTATGGCAACCCCCTGGCGAAGGACATGCAAATCGAATCCGCCGCCAAACAAGCGCAAATCCACCTAGAAATTCTCAACTTTCCCCAGCACTACGAGACGATGGTAGGAGAACGGGGAATTACCCTATCCGGGGGACAGCGCCAGCGGATGGCCTTAGGGAGGGCGCTGCTGATGGACGCACCGGTGCTGATTTTAGACGATGCCCTCTCCAGCGTAGACAATCAAACCGCCACAGATATCTTGAATAACCTCTCTGGCGGAACCAGACGCAAAACGGTGATTTTTATTTCCCATCAGATGTCCGCCGCCGCCAGTGCCGATCGCATTTTAGTCATGGATCGCGGTACCATCGTCCAAAGCGGCACCCACAGCGAACTGGTGCAGCAAAAGGGCCTGTACCAGAACCTCTGGAATCAGCAAAAACTAGAAGCCATGCTGCAATAATCGCCCAGGTTCGCGGTGGCGATCGGCGCGAATCGGCGCGTTTATCCCCACAGTGGCAGCAATGCGCTACTATACCTGTTGGTGTTTCGACAATGATTGTGCATTACCACTCAACATGGATCCTGAAAAGTTTATCAGTATTGACGACGAAAGCATCTCCTTGCGCCAAGCGTTAGGTTATCTGCGCTTTACCGGAGAACTGCAGCCATTCCTGATGCGAATTCTGCGCCAGCACATTATCGAGAAAGAGCTAGAACAACGCGGAGAAATGGAAGTAGACTCCACCCGCCTGGAACAGACGATTATCAACTTTCGCTTGCAAAATGAATTAGTGCAACCCGATCGCTTTGACAAATGGCTGGAAAGTCAAGGGTTGAATTATACCACATTCCGGTATCAATTTGCAATGGGGTTGAAAGTGGAGCAACTGAAAAACGAAGTGACCTCGGAACGGGTGGAACAGTATTTTAACGAGAATAAACCCTTATTCGAGCAGGCGGTACTCTCTCGCATTGTGCTCGGCGATCGCGCCAAAGCGGAAGAACTGAAGCGAGAACTTACCGAAGACGGGGTCGATTTCGCCACCGTTGCCAGAGAGCATTCTCAAACCAACGATCGCCTCTATAATGGGATGATGGGATCTGTAGCTATCTCTCAATTACCCCCCCAAGTGCGCGACGCACTTGCCTCCGCACAACCAGGGGATATAGTCGGTCCGGTGGAATTTGAAGGGCGTCACAGCATCCTCCGTTTAGAAGAGCGCATTGCTCCCACTTTAGAAGGGCAACTGAAACGGCAACTGCAAGAGCAATTTTTCGAGCAATGGTGGCAATCGAAATTGCAAAACAAAAACGTTAAATTAGAAATCGAGTAATATTGTAGGGTGGGCAATGCCCACCCCGATCTGGGATTAATATAACGACCCCATTATGGGAGAATTAACTATCATTTTGGAGAGAACTTGCTTCGATTTGCGGGAGAGAAAAATAAAATGTAGAACCCCGATCGCATTTCGACTCCACCCAAATCGAACCGCTGTGACTTTCGACGATTTTGCGACAAATGGCTAACCCCATGCCGGTTCCCGGAGTATTATCTTTGTGGAAGCGTTTGAAAGGAAGGAACACTTTGTCGAGGTATTGGGAGTCGATTCCGATGCCATTATCGCGAATGGCAAACACCAGGCGATCGCCTTTCTCAGAGGCAGTAATGCGAATTTCAGGTACAGCTTGACTGCGATATTTTAGCCCATTCCCGATTAAGTTTTGAAACAGTTGTACCAAAGCGTTGCGATCGCCGAATATCTGGGGTAAATTCTCGTAGAGAATCGCCGCCCCAGTGGAGTCTATTTCGCGTTCTAGATTTTCGCACGCCTGACGAATCAAGATCTCGCACTCGAGGGATTTAAACGAGTCTGGCTGCTTGTTTAAGCGGGAATAACTGAGCAAATCCCCAATCAACTCGTTCATCCGGTGGCAGATTCGTAAAATGCTACTCAGGTAATCATTTCCCTCGCCATTCAGTTGGGAACCATAGCGGATTTGCAACAGTTGCGCGTAGCCGCTAATCGTAGAGAGGGGGGATTTTAAGTCGTGAGAAGCGATCGCGGTAAACTCTTCTAGTTCCGCATTCGCCCGCGCCAGTTCTGCATTCGATTGCTGCAGGGCTTCTTCTGTAGTTTTGCGTAACTCGATTTCCGCTTCTAACTGCTGATTTTTTTCCTGGAGTTGTTTTTCGGCTAACAGTCTTTGACAATTTTCTTCATTTAAACGGACATTTTGTTCTTCAAGTTTTTTTTGCAAGCGATATAATTTTAGATGATATTCAATGCGGGCAAATACCTCTTCATATTGCAGGGGTTTTGTGATATAATCCACTCCCCCTACGGCAAAAGCTTTCACTTTATCTACGCCTTCGCCTTTCGCGCTGACAAAAACTACCGGAATTTCGCAAGTGCGCGAATCTTGTTGCAATAAATGACAGACCTGATAACCATCCATCTCCGGCATCATAATATCGAGTAAAATCAAATCGGGCGGCAAAGAAGTTGCAGCTTTTAACGCCATCGGTCCATTAATTACCCCTCGAGTTTTATATCCTTGTTCCGTTAACATATTAGCGAGCAACCGCAAATTATTCGGTTCGTCATCCACCAACAAAATATCGGCGATTGTCGAAGTTTCCGGGTAAAGCTGTTGTTTATTCATGGCTCGAGTTCTCCGCGAGTGTAGTAATTTTATCGAAGCGGAAATTGTCACTCCAATCGGTCAGGATTTTAGCCAAACCAGCATGTTCTGCGGGAATTTCATCGAGCAGATCCGCGATCGCCATACTATCGGCACAAATCGCTGCCTGATGCAATGCTTGGATCCACTCCGGGGGCATTCCTTGCAGGGAAGCTGATGCCAGGGCCAAATCGGAGTTAACCGACGCAGAAGTTAAATTTTCCAGACAATCGCTGGGATCGCCAAGCGCAGAGGAGGGAGGTTCGGCATAACGATAGCGCACCCCGAGATGTTCGGCAATTTTTTGGAAAATCACCTCTTCCCGACAGGGTTTACGCACGAAATCATCGCAGCCGGCTGATAGAATTATACTGCGATTTTCCTCAAATACACTAGCCGTGAGGGCAATCACCACCGTTCCCTGACCTTGCAAGTGGGACTTGATGTAGCGAGTGGCATCGTACCCATTCATCACCGGCATTCGCATATCCATCCAAATCAAATGCGGGTGCCAAGTTTCCCAAACTTTGATGCACTCTGCCCCATTTTCAGCTTCGCGCACTTCAAAACCTATCGGTTCGAGAACATAACGCAGCAGCAGACGACTTTCGGCGCGATCGTCTACCACCAGAATGCGATAGGTGGGTTGATGCGGTTCTAAGGCGATCGCGCGGCGCAGGGGAAGGGTGGTTTCGATATCACTAGCGCGGGCGCGAGTCGCCTGAATGTTAAATTTCACCACAGTTCCCTTGCCCACTTCGCTAGAGATCCCCATATCGCCCCCCATCATCGCCACGAATTTGCGGCTAATCGTCAACCCCAAACCGGTGCCTTCCGCCGATTTTTTCCCGGTGGTAGTCTGCACGAACGGATCGAACAGATGTTCGATATCTTCAGCAGGAATTCCCGGTCCGCTATCTTCCACTTCAAACCCTAAAACAACCCCATCCTCATCCAGGTTGTCCCACACAGACACAGGACATTCCCTCACCCGCAAGCCAACCCCGCCTTCGGCAGTAAACTTAATCGCATTGCCCACCAAATTCGTCAGGACTTGACGCAGTTTTCCTTCATCGGTAGCGATAAAACGCGGCAGGGTAGGATCGCGATCGAAAATTAACCTCAACCCCTTGGTTTCTGCCTTGATTTCCAGCATGGATTCTACGGTATCTAACAATGCATAAAAGTCAAAACGACTGAGATTGAGCGTCACTCGTCCCGCTTCTATTTTAGAAATTTCTAAAATATCGTTAATCAAACTGAGCAGATGTTCTCCACTGCGATTGATAATCCCAATTTTTTCCTGGTGCGGCGGCGCGAGTTGGGTATCGCGCCCCAGCACTTGAGCGAAGCCGAGAATCGCATTCAGCGGTGTCCGCAATTCGTGACTCATATTCGCCAGAAATTCACTTTTGGCGCGGTTGGCGGCTTCGGCGGCTTCTTTTGCCTGTTGCAATTCCACCGACTGCTGCTGAATGTAGGCAAACAGTTCCGCTTGTTGAATGGCAACTCCTAACTGAATGGCAATGTGATTTAAAAAGTCAATTGATGTAGATTTCCATTGGCGCGCACCGCAATTTTGATAGGCACTGAGCAGTCCCCAGAGGGTTTCCCCCACGAACAGGGGAACGACGCAAAAGGCGCGCGCTTGAAACTGTTCTAGGAGTTCGATATGACAGGGGGTTAACTGAGCTTTATAGATATCGTTAACCGCAAAGATTTCCCGATTGCGGTAGCGCCCGCCTTTGGTTTCTTGTAAGTAAGAATCTGTCCAAACGCGCTGAATGTTTTCTCCCACTAAGGGAACCCAAGCTGGCGCAACGGATTCGGCAATAAATTTGCCACTCCAATCGGGGAGAAATTGGTAAACGGAGACGCGATCGCACCCTAAAATCTCGCGCAATTCCTCGGTGGTGGTTTGGAAAATTCTTTCGATTTCCAAGGTTTCGCGCATTCTTTCTAGAGTGCGGGCGATCGCTTTTTCGCGCAGCAAACTAGAGCGCAGTTTATCTTCCGCTGCTTTGCGATCGGTGATATCAATGGCAATTCCTACTAATTTTTCCGGAGTTTCATTTTCATCGCATAGCAGTCTAAACCGCGACTGCAACCAAATTATTTTTCCTTCCGCACAGATAGTAGGCGTCAGGGTATAAAACAGTTGCGTGGAATCCGAAGGGGTGAGTATTTTTTGAATTTCGCGATTGAAGGTGCCCCGATATTCCGGCGGTTCAAAGCGGCGAATGCCCTCTTTTAGGGACATCTGGTAGCCATTCTGCGCCTGGGCGGTGGTGTTGATAATCGCGTACCACTCATCGGTGAATTGGAAAATTTCCCGTTTCAGGTTCAGTTCGTAATATCCCATGCCCCCAAACAGCAGGGATTCCGAAAGCTTGATTTTGGTTTCGAGCAATTCTTGTTCCGCGTGGAAGCGATCGCTAATATCCGTAATTTGGGCAATCAGATAAAGCGGCATATCCTCCGGTGTTCGCATTAAAGAAACGCTCAACACTCCCCACAAAATCGTTCCATCTTGCCGCACAAATCGCTGTTCGAGCTGACAGGAATCCATCTCCTGACGATAAATAGCCTCGAAGCATTGGAACTCCCGCGCTTGGTCTTCTCGATGGACGATATCCTGCCAGCGGATAGACAGCAATTCCGATTTGCGATAGCCCAGCATTTCGCATAATGCGCCATTGACGTCTAAAAATCCACCTGCCACCGACACCAGACACAGACCCCCGGCGACGGTATCGAAGACGCCGCGAAATTTGCGCTCGTTTTCTTGCAAGGCGGCTTCAACTTGCTTGCGATCGCTAATATCCAATACAATCCCATGCCACACAAAATCCCCATTGTCTCGGGGTTCGGGTTGCGAGTGCCCCTGCAACCATTTCACCTTCCCAGAAGGGGTGATAATCCGCCATTCATATTTAAAGGTTTCCAGGGTTTGAGCGCAGCGCTCCACCTGCGCCAAATAGCCCGGGCGATCGTCCGGGTGAATGCCACCGACAATCAGAGGGTATGGATCTTTTAACACCTCTTCTAACGAAGTTTCCACAATATCTTCGATGAGGCGGTTGATATATTCAAATTCCAGAGAACCATCGGGATGTTGCACCATCGAATAAATATTTCCCGGCACTGCCCTAGCCAGGTTTTGCAGTCGAGTGAGCGCGATGTGTAACTGTTGTTCGGCGCAAACGCGATCGTGAATATCCCGCCCGACCACTTGCAGTTCTATCGCCTCTCCATTCTTGTCGAAAATCAGCCGATTCACCCACTGCGTCCAGCGAATTTCCTCGCCGACAATCACCCGATTTTCGATAGTAATCAGCGGATTTTCTTTACTCATGGAGTGTACCAGGAGATCGACCCTTTCCCGGTCTTCCTCAAACACAACTGGGTGATAATTATGGCCGATGAGGTCTTCGCGTGGAATGCCAAAATAACGACAGTAGGCGTCATTCACGAAGGTGAAAGTGCCATCCAATTTCAGGCGGGCGATGGTTTCGATTTGGTCTTCCACGATACCGCGATAGCGCTGTTCGCTTTCGCGCAAAGCCGCTTGGGCTTGCTGACTGGCTTGATAGAGATTCGCCTGGTGAATGGCAATGGTTAATGGCTCCACCACGCGACGAATCCACTCGATTTCCTCCTTTAAGCACGGGAGTGGCGTGGGATTGGACAAACTCAGGGATCCCCAGACGATGCCGTTCACCTGCAGGGGGACTAACAACCAACTCCCCGGACGCTGATTGGCTAACCATTGGTTAATTGGATCTTGAATAGAGGTTGTATCTTCAATGAAAACCACTTGATTTTGCTTTAATTGCGCCGCCAAGGGATTGCCCTCATCGGGGATTTCTTGCCCCATCTCGTCCAGTAATTCGAGGGATTCGCGATAGGTAGCAACATGCTTCCAAACCCCCCGATCGCTCAGGTACTGCGCCACCACTCCCCGCTTGAATCCCAGCAGTTCGGCAATGCCGGCGGTGGCGGTGGCAAAAATGGTGGGCAAGTCCAATGAGTGTTGGATGGATCGAATCAGTTGGTTGAGTAATTGTTCGCGTTGGGTTTGTTTCTCAAGGGCGAGTTCGGCTCGTTTGCGATCGCTAATATCCGTGGCAAAACCTACTATATGAAGTCGGTTGCCCGCTTCATCGCGCACGGAATTAATTTGTGCCAAAATCCAGCGAATTTCCCCATCGGGACGGATAATTCGATATTCTCTTTTTACGGAATCCACATTAACTTGTCGCCGGAGAGATTGCTTCACCAATTCGCGATCGTTGGGATGAATGCTCTGCTGCCAACTGGTCGGATTGCGATACAATTCCTCGCAGGGTCGTCCCCATATTTTTTCGTAAGCTGGACTGACGTACATAAATTCTCCCGTGGTGGCCGATCGCAGAAAGAAAAATTGGTCGATGGTTTCGGCAATTTCTCGAAATCGCGCTTCACTTTGCCGCAGGGCTTCTTCCATTTGCTTGCGTTCGGTAATATCGAACGTAATCCCCAATATTTGCTGAATTTCTCCCGTTTCATCCAACATCGGCACGTATTTGACCGCGATCGTGTAGGAATCTCGACCGGGTAATTGAATGGTGCATTCCCCCTCTTGCAGGGTTTTGCTTTCCACGGTGCGCTGCAAAATCGGCAAGTAGCCGGCGGTAACTTCTGGGGGAAATAACTCTTCATCCCGCCGACCTAGAAAACGCTCTAAAGGCCAGCCGGTTTTCTCCAATCCGCGTTCGTTCACGTATTCAAAGCGCCGAGCGCGATCGTAAATAGCAAACACATCCGGGGCATATTTCACGGCTAACCGAAATCGGTTTTCGCTTTCGCGCAAGGCGGCTTCTATGCGGTTGAGTTTGCTAATGTCTTTGCCAATGGTGAGCACATACGGTTGGCTATCGATGTAGATAATTTCGCAAGAGATTAAGCCAACTTTGATTTCACCGGATTTGGTGCGCCAGTGCAATTCCCGGGCGATCGCGCTCCCGGTTTCTTTCAGTTCGGCGAGGATCTGTTGTCTGCGATCGGGATTGACCAGCAGATTGAGTTCTTCTGCACTGCGACCGAGAATTTCTTCTTCCCGATAGCCAATGAATTCTAAAAAGCTATGATTCACCTCAACCCACTGTCCTTCGTCTAAGGTGATGAGGGTAATCGGATCGGGAGAATTTCTAAAAATTG
This sequence comes from Phormidium sp. CCY1219, assembly GCF_055795085.1. Taxonomy (NCBI): domain Bacteria; kingdom Bacillati; phylum Cyanobacteriota; class Cyanophyceae; order Oscillatoriales; family Oscillatoriaceae; genus Phormidium; species Phormidium sp. CCY1219. The sequence goes on from NZ_JAYFEQ010000528.1 coordinate 9,543, forward strand.
TGGCGTATTTGGCTTCGGATTCGCGCAAATCGGCTTGCAGGCGATCGAAGGCATCTTGCAATTGTGCCGCCATTTGATTGAAGGAACGCCCCAAGCGAGCAATTTCAAAAATGGGTAAGCGATGATGGGGTACTCGCTGGTTTAAATTTCCTTGCGCCATTGAGGCAGAAATTTGACTGAGGGCAAAAATCGGACGGGCGATCGCATTTGCCAGCCAAATTCCGAGGACGAGGGAAACTAGCACTGCGATCGCCGTAAATATCAGGGTATTTCGCAGATAAATATCTGCCCATTTCGTAAAATCAGACCGAGGCACCACTGTGGCGATCGTCCAATTCACCCCATACTCGTCTTTATAGGGTTGAAGCTGATAAAAATAGGTGTGTCCCTGGTGGCGAAATTCCCCGAATTCTGCATTGTTCACCGCCGCCCAATCTGTCCCCTTTGAATTAAGAAACCGACTGGTTTCTCGCACCAACGGATTGACGCTTTCTGTGGCCAATATCCGCTGAAAATTGCCCTTGCCGATGGTTTTGAAAGGGACTTCCTCGGTGGAACTGGCAATTAACGATCCGTCGGGTTCGACTAAAAAGACAATTCCCGATTTGCCGATTTTTAAGTGTTGCAGAAACTCCTGTAGACGGGTTAGGTGTAAATTAACCGCAAAAGCGCCGATGAATTGGTTGTCGGTGCGATCGTAAACCGGTAAACTGGCATTAATGGTTAAATCCGACCTATCCCCTAGGGTATAAATATCGCTCCAACTCGCTTGTTGGGTTTCTCGGGCTAAGCGATACCAGGGGCGCTCTCGGATATCCCATCCCGGCGGGTAGCTTCCCGCTTGTAGCAATCTGCCCCGATCGCCGGTTTCGGTGATTTCGTACTGTTGGAAAGCGCGAATGTCCGGGCTATCCGTCACCCACAGCGATCGCTTCCCCGCCACGAAATCCGCAATCCGAAAACTTCCCGCTTCGTTGGTGTATAAAATATCCGGAAGGTTTTCAACGTTAAAGCTTTGCTTGATGAGATAGCGTTCCACCGCATCCATATCTTGCAGGTCTAGGGTTCCAAAGCGCACCGCATTGGCATGGCTGCGATTCACCTGGTGGGGCAATGCCAGGTAATTGTCCAAATACAGTTCCACGCGATCGCCCACTTCTACCATTAACTGCTGCGTCAGTTCCCGCACGGATTTCTGGGTGCCCAAAAATGAATTGTAATCCGTTATCGCAACCGTAGCAATCAGCAGCAGCAGAAAGGGAACGACCAAAACCAGTCGTAGGGGTAATTTTAGGGGCAGCCAAGATAAAGGCGATCGCATAGTGGTACTCTTCCCTGGTTGGCAACACAAGGCATCTTTCCATCGAGCCAACCCTTGTCTGTGCCAATTATAACCTTCCGCCTCGAGACTGACCCCAATTCATCAATTCTCTTTACCCAATCTCTTAGCCGAGTTTCATTCCCCTCAAACTCCCTCCCAGGCTCCATCTGGATCCCCCCCCAGCGGCATCCCTCCCCTAGGCGAACCGGATAACCCGCAGGTTTTATACAATCCTCGGGTAGCCAATCTGCATATTTTATACAATATTTATCGGTAGGGTGCGTGACGCCCGGATTAGATGTAGCGATTATCCCCCCAAGAAGGGAGCGGGCGTCACGCACCGGCCAATCTCATGGGTTGGTCGGGTTGGTGCGTCACCCCCGCATGAGATTGGTGGATGTTCTCACTCATGGGTGGGCGGGGGTGACGCACCCTACGGGTGGGTTGGGGCTAACTGCGCCACTTCCGGGTGAAATCTTCCAAGACTGGCCCTTGGATTTGCTTTTGCAACCACTCCACTGCCTGTTTTTGGTGCAACAATCCTTGATAATACTGACAGACATCCACCAAACGAATGTTAGTAGATTGTGCCACAGAGTGTTGCTTGCGCCACTGACGGGCGAATTCCGCCAGAGTCGGCGCGGCAATTTGCATTTGCAACCATTCCAACGCCAGCTTTTGATTGCTCAAACCGCGATAATAATGGCAAACATCCAGCAAACTAATGCTGGTGGATTGTGCCACGGAGCGAGATGGCTCTTTTCGCCACAATCGGGAAAATTCCCGTAACGTGGAATCGGACAACTGCCCTTGCAACCAATACACCGCTTGGTCTTGGTGCGGTAAGCCGCGATAATACTGGCACAAATCCTCTATTTTAATCCAAGAGTGCCCCACAGAACGATCGCGCCAGCGACGAGTCAGCTCCTCCAAGGTGTTGTGAGACAGTTGCCCTTGCAGCCATGCCAAAGCGCGGTTCTGATGGGAAAAGCCTTGATAAAAGCGGCAAACGTCAATCAAGCGAATGGGTGGCGAGGAATCGGAAGGGGTGGGTTGCGGTTTCGGTGTCGGTTCCGGTTCCGGTTGCGGGGTGGGGATAGAAATCGGAGGCGGCGGTGCAGGTTTGGGAGGCGCGGCGGGTTTGGTCAAACTCATTAACGCGGTCCAGGTATTAATCCCGACAATGCCATCCACTTGGAGGTTCATCGCCTGCTGAAATGCCTTGACGCTTTGGGTCATCGAAGTGCCAAACACGCCATCGATCGCCCCGGGATTGAAGCCTTTGGCTTGCAAGCATTTTTGCACGTAGTGTATGTGCGAACCCCGATGTCCCTCGCGAGCCAGGTTAAACCAATTTATATCCACCCCGCCAGCAATCCCGCTGACCGCACCGCGATCGGTGTACTGCCAAAAAGTCCATCCATCCCACCCCCCGGGAACCCAGGGATTATCGGTCTGATAATGGGCAATCCACAAGGGATAATCGGAGAACTCTTTCGGATTGCCGATTCGGTCCCAAAAACTGGGATATGTATAGATAATCGGTCGCCGATTGGTTTCTTTTTCCACAATCTGGAGCCACTGGCGAATATCGGCAATAATCGAACTGGCACTCATGCCATCGGTGGATTCGATATCCAAAACCGGGGGCAAATCCTCGGGTTCGAGTGTCACTGTCTTGAGGAATACTTCCGCTTGGGAATAGGGATCGCGTTTGGCGCGATAGAAATGATACGCGCCGCGATGCAACCCCACGGATTTCATCGTATCCCAATTGAGGCGGAAGCTATCGGCAACGAATGTGGCACCTTCAGTGGCTTTGGTGAAGGCAAAACCCATCCCATCGCGGACCACGGAATGCCAATTTACGGGATGTTGCCAGTCGGAAACGTCAATGCCTTTTGCACACATAGCGGTAGATTTGGTGGAAGGAGTAACAATTAAAAGTGGGAGTTTTTTCCCTGAGGCTTCCAGGAAAGCTGCGGAATGATTTCTCGCAGGTGAAGGGGGCAGGTTATCGGGAAGTTCCCCTCGGCATCCGCGCGGGTCGCATTTTGCCCCAACGGTGAATGCCTGTATCCTAAAAAAAAGGCCAGCCTCGCTTCTGATAGCTCAACTATACGGCGCGCAACCAGATGCATCGGGAAAGATGGCTACCGCCACCGCCGGGAAAATCAACCATTGTCCGCAGAATCGTTTAAAGTTGTACGGGGAGTTTGTTAATCAGTGGGATGGTGTTATGGATGTAATTCCAGCAATTGATTTATTAGAAGGTCGTTGCGTGCGGCTTTATCAAGGAGATTACAATGCTTCTGAAGTGTTTGATGAGGACCCGGTGGCGGTAGCCAAACGATGGGTAGACCAAGGGGCAAGTCGGTTGCATTTGGTGGATCTCGATGGGGCGAAAGCGGGGGAACCGCGCAACCTGAAAACTATTGAAGCGATCGCCCAAGAAGTGCCGGTGCCGGTGGAAGTGGGCGGCGGATTGCGAACTCATGCCTCGGTGGCGAATCTGTTCTCTGTGGGGGTTCAATGGGCGATTCTCGGCACTGTCGCGGTGGAAAAACCGGACCTGGTGCAACAACTCGCCGAGGAATTTCCCGGTCAAATTTTGGTGGGCATCGATGCCCGCGATGGCAAGGTGGCAACCCGGGGGTGGTTGGAAACCTCGGAAATTTTGGCCTCGGTTTTGGCCCAACAAATGGCTCAGTTAGGGGCGGCGGAGATTATTTACACCGACATTCACCGCGATGGTACCCTCTCCGGTCCGAATATCCCCGCACTGCGCGACCTCGCCGACGCGATCGATATTCCGATTATTGCCTCCGGCGGCGTCAGTTCGATTAGCGATCTGCTCAGTCTGCTTTCTCTCGAACCCCAAGGAGTGACTGGGGCGATCGTGGGTCGCGCCCTCTATACCGCCGATGTCTCCCTCCCAGAAGCCCTGCAAGCTGTGGGCCCGGGCAGAATCCAGGATATTCCCCCGGATTTCGGCTCTTCTGCTTTCGCTTGAAAGGTCCGGCTTCGGTTAACTCCGGGTTTTTCTCGAGCCATTTATCGCCTCGGGGTTGACAAATTTGCGTTTTTGTGGTAATAAGACGTTCCCAGGCTGAGTCTGGGAACGAGTCCCACGAGTCAATTGAGGCATAAAAATGAGAAAGAAAAATCACTTTGTGATTACACTGTTTTATGACAGGAAAACTGAAAGGAATGGTTCGCGATCGCCGATAATACCGGAGACTCTTGCCGAATTGGCAGTTCGATGATAAACTCGGTGCCTTTTCCCGGCGTAGAATGACATTGCAAGTTGCCGCGATGTTTTTCCACCACTACTTGCCAGCTAATCGATAACCCAATGCCGGTGCCTTTTCCGGGAGGTTTGGTGGTAAAGAAAGGGTCAAACAAACGCTCGCGAACTTCTTCAATAATTCCCGGACCATTGTCTGCAATTACAATCGCCACTTGGTTATCATTGAGCAGTTCGGTGCGAATGGAGATTCGATTGGGATTGGCCTTAATTTCTTCTGCACTTCGGCGCAAATTGTCTTCTTCCATTGCGTCGATCGCATTAGCTAAAATATTCATAAACACCTGATTGATTTCTCCACCAAAACAGTCCACTTCGGGCAAGCGATGGTCATACTCCCGTTGCACTTGAATGGCGGGGCGATTCGAGGTGCATTTCAGTCGGTGGTGTAAAATAAACAAGGTGCTGTCGATGCCTTCGTGCAGGTTAATCGGTTTCATTTCCAACCCATCGCCGCGCGAGAAGTGACGCAGCGATCGCACGATATCCCGGATGCGATCGGCTCCCATTTGCATCGAATCGAGCATTTTCGGCAAATCTTCCTTGAGAAATTCTATATCGATTTCCTCCGCTTCTTCCACAATGGGCGGCGTCGGTTCTGGATATTGTACTTGATAGAGATTGAGCATCTCTAGCAAATCCTCACTATACTCGCGCACGTGGGAGAGATTCCCGTAAATGAAGTTCACCGGATTATTGATTTCATGGGCGACGCCAGCCACCATTTGTCCTAATGCAGACATTTTTTCAGTTTGAACCACTTGGGTTTGGGCGAGTTGCAGTTCGTGCAGCGATCGCTCCAACGCCGCCTGCGCGACTTCTCGCTCTTTGATTTCCCGTTTCAAACACTCATTCGCTTCCGACAATTCGGCGGTGCGCTGTTCCACTCGCCGCTCTAACTCCTCAGTGAGCTGTTGCAATTGAGCTTGGGCTTTTTCCCGCTGCATCACTTCCCGGTGCAACACCTGATTTTGCCCTTGCAATTGCTTGGTCAAATTGCACAGTTTCAAATGAGTTTTTACCCGGCACAAAACCTCTTCGTGCTGAATCGGTTTGGTGATATAATCCACCGCCCCTAAATTAAACCCTTTGACCTTATCTTCTGTATCGGCGAGCGCCGTCATAAAAATCACCGGAATGTCTGCACCAATTGCGGAGGCTTTTAACTGCTTGCAGGTTTCAAACCCATCCATTTCCGGCATCAGCACATCGAGCAATATCAAATCCGGCGCAGAATATTCCACTTTCTGAATGGCACTTTGCCCGTTGCGCGCCACCAACACCTTAAATCCACCGTTGCTTAAGAAATCAAACAACACCTTTAAGTTGGTGGGATTGTCATCCACAATTAAGATGGTATCTTGTTCTAAGTTTTGGATACTCATGTATTCGCTTCCCGGTATTTTTGAACCAATTCTAAAATCTTTTCTTCTTCCAGTTCGGTGGCTAATTCACTTAACTGGTTGGCAAACGGAGCGTATTTCGCATCTAACTGATTTAGATACTCCGCTCGGTCCTGAATGCCTTGGATATCCCCCATCATCGCTAAGTCAAATAAAATGGCAATTTCTTCTGCCGGCGGAGGCATAAGTTCTTGTGGCTTGGCGGGTTCGGGGGAGGATGGTGGAACGATGCGATCGCCGACGGTTTCCTCGGCAACCTCATATATCCATTCTAATCCTAACTGAATTTGGAGGCATTCTAACAGCTCATCGGCGCGAATTGGTTTGGGAAGAAAAGCGTCGCATCCCGCCGCGAAACCAGACTGGCGATCGCGCTCGAAGACGCTGGCTGAAGTGGCAACGATCGCCACATCGTTTAGTTCCTGGGAATTGCGAATCCGGCGAATGACTTCAAACCCATCCATCACTGGCATTACCAAGTCCAGCAAAATGCAATCGGGCTTCGATTCAAAGAGGCGATCGAGGCATTCTTGTCCGTTACTGGCTTCCAGAATTTCAAATCCGAGAGGTGACAATAAATTCGCCAAAACCGAGCGATTTTCCCACTTGTCATCCACCACCAGCAGTTGGCGAGGCGCGCCTAAAAAACCGCGAACTGGTCGCTCCGATCGCCGCTTCGTTTCCGACACAAAATCCACTTCCTTCACGGTTAGCTCGAAGTAAAAACGACTTCCTTTCTCCAGTTCGCTTTCTACCTGTAATTCTCCCCCCATCATTTCCACTAATTGTCGGCTAATCGCCAATCCCAAGCCGGTGCCTTCAATTTGATGCGCCCGATCTCCTACTTGCTCGAACGGCACAAAGATGTGGGACAATTGCGCCGATGACATGCCGATGCCCGTGTCTTCAATTTGGAAGCGAAGGCGACGGTAGCCATTTGGCAGAGAATCGGGAATCGATCGCCCGGAGTTGCGATCGCCTCCTCCGTCGGGTTCCGTCACCTCACCCACTTTTAACGTCACCCCCCCTCGTTCGGTAAATTTAACCGCATTTCCCAGTAAGTTAATTAAAATTTGCCGCAACTTTTTGCGATCGGCAAAAATCGCTGTGGGTAGCGGCGTCAGAGATTCGTAAATCAGAGAAATGCCTTTTTGTTCCGCCCGGATGCGGATGATTTCGGCAATTCCCTCCATAAAGTCGGAAAACTGAAACTCAATCGGGTGCAGTTCCATTTTTCCTGCTTCAATTTTAGACAAGTCTAAAATGTCATTAATTAAAGTCAGCAGGTGTTCGCCACACTGTTGAATGATGTCGATGCCATTGTGTTGCTGGCGATTGAGGGTGCGGTCTCGCGTCAGAATTTGCGTATAGCCTAAAATGCCATTTAAAGGGGTACGAAATTCGTGGCTCATGTTGGCGAGAAATTCACTTTTGGCGCGACTGGCGGCTTCGGCGGCGGCTTCAGCGCGCTGTCGCTCTGTTATTTCGCGTTCCAGGGCGATATTTTTTTGCTTTAATTCTTGGGTGCGTTCTTCAACTTTGATTTCTAACCTGTGGCTGTAGTCTTCCAGTTGTTGATAGAGACGGGCATTTTCTAAGGCGATCGCCGCTTGTCCCAATAGCACGCGCACGATTGCCAATCGCTCTTCGGTAAATGCATGGGCGGTTAAATTATTCTCCAGATAAAGGAGAGCGCTAAGTTGCCCTTGAAACAGCAAGGGAGCGCAGAGAATCGATTTTGGCTGCTGTTGAATAATGTAAGCATCCCCTTGGAAAATCTCCGCCTCGGTCGCATTATTTAACACCACATCTTGTTGGGTGCGGGCCACATAATTAAGCACCGACAGGGGTAACTGGGTGGCGATCGCCATCTCGGTGGCAAAGTCGCCGGTTTTCACGTCACTAGCGTTAGCTTTGGCTTCGATGGCAAAAATGCCGTTTTTCACAGACAGCAGAAATCCCGTTTCTGCCCCGGCATTTTCCAGCATGATTTTCATTAATTCCTGCAGCAAGCTGTCTAGTTGGATTTCCCGGGTAATCGCTTGAGTGGCTTTTAGCACTGTGGCAAAATCAAGTAATTCTGTGGGTTTGCCGGTGGTGGTTGTGGCGGAAATCGTGCGGGTGATATCCATCCCCGGAAAAGAGGCAATTTCTGGCATCCGCGCGATCGCTTCCGGGTAGCGTTGTTGTAAATCCTCCGCTTTCGCTTTTGCCCCCCAGCGGATATACCCATAATAGGCATCGGTGAGATAAGTTTTCGCCACTTTTTCTCGACCCAAACTCAGATAAAATTCCCCAGCGAGTTCGTTACCCAAGGCTTCTCCTTGGAAGTATTCTTGTTGGCGCGCCCCTTGAATGGCGCGCTCGTACCCATCCATTGCCGATTCGCGATCGCCCAGTACCCGCGCTTTTTCCGCCGCCACTAAATCGAACTTGTGCTGGAAATTTTCCGGGGCATGAATCGCCCAATTTTTCATTTCTTTTTGATTGGCTTCCACCCGCTTTAAGTAGTCGGTGCGGGATGCAAAATCCACGCGATCGCACTGTGCTAGCAACGCCAAGGAATAATAAAAATTATGCTCCGGAACCATCATCAAAGAAATCACGCTTCCCGCATATTCTGCCGCCGCTTCTGCATTTTCCACCGCCGCCGCAAAGTCTTTAAACTGATAGTTCAGCACCGACTTGGCACAATAGGCGCAAAATAAGGAAAATACGTTTTTCGATTCCTGCAGCACCGGCAGCATTTCGGTTTCGTTAAAACTGCTTCCCATCAAGCGGGTGGTTGCTTCGCTTTTTCCCTGCAAATTCAAGGCAAGCTGATGCCAAATTTGGGTATAATACATGCAAGCATCTTGTTTGAGCTTTTGCATTAATCCTAGATAGCTTTCACATTTGCGATCGACCGCTTCTAAATGCTCGCCACTAAATAAGCTGTAGGTGCAATGGTACATTGCCGAATAACAGGCATATTCCAAGTCGCCGGTTTCCAATCCCGATTGAATCGCTTCTCGCAAGGGTTCGAGGGTGGCGCGCAGGGGTTCTTTCCAATGGCGGGCACAGGCATTCACCACCATGACGGTTTTGCATTCAAATTCTCGCGCTTCGTAGCGATCGTTCAGACGCAGTGCCAACTTCCCAAATTGATATGCCGCTTCGAGTTTGTTTAGTGCCGCACACACCATTGCGTACATCGAATAAACATAAGCCGCCGATGCAGAATTTCCCCCCTCAATACAGCGCTTGACCACAGTAAATGTTACCATGGGAAACATCTCGGGGGCGGTGACATAAATCGCCGAACTGACGGTAATTAAAATTCGCACCGCCGCCAAGGCATAAGGATCGGTCATCTCCGGATTGTTCGTTAATCCGGCAATATTTTCCACTTGCGGGGGGTCTTTTTCCTGGGGTACCCCCAGTCGTTCCAGTACCTCCAGTGCCAGATCCACGGCTAATGTTTTCGTCTGGTTTCGGGAAATGTAAAATTGAATGGTTAGCTCGTCTACTCGCAGGCGATCGAGTAGGGTTTTGGCTTGCGATTTGGCAATTTCTATCAGCTTGCCGGCACGCTCGAAGTTGGTGTTGAGATATTCCGCTTCGATCGCTTCCACATGCAAATTCAGCGTCAGCTCGTAATCGGTTTCCCAGCTATTGGCACTCAACAGTCCCAAACCCACGCTCAAGTATTTAACGGCGGATTCATAGGCGGTGGCAGTTTTTGCTTTTTTCCCCGCCATCAAATTCAGTTGCGCCAGTTCGATTTTTTCCGCTTCGCTGCTGAGCAAATCGGTGCCGTAATTCAGTTGGTCGATTAACCCAAAAATATTCTCTTCCCGTTCTGCCGCGGTGGTATTTCTCAGCAGCAATTGACCGATTTGCAGGTGAGTTTCTTTTTTCTCGGCTTCGGGAATCAACGAGTAGGCGGCTTGCTGGACGCGATCGTGCAAAAATTTGTACTTAACTTTTACTTCATTTAAGGCAATTTTTGACTGCCGTTCCCATTTTGACTGCCGTTCCCAGCCTAAAATCAAGGGAATTTTGTAGTTTTTATTCAGGGGTAAAACCAGTCCTGCTTGCAGTGCAGCCCACAGGTCTACAGCGGTGTCGGTGGGAGATTTTTGATGCACGATCGCCAGCATGTCTAAGTTAAATTGATTTCCGATACAGGCGGCAAATTTCAACACCTTTTGCGTTGCCCCGGGTAGGTAGCCGATGTTTTTGGCAATCAGTTCCACCACATTATAATCGGTGATGCCCACGGCTTGAATTTCGGCAATATCCCAATTCCAGATGTCTGAAGAGAAATCATATACTAATAAGTTTTCGGTATAGAGAGTTTTGAGTAATTGGGTTAAGAAAAACGGATTGCCTTGGGTTTTGTTAAAAAGCAGTTCGGCGAGGGGGTTGGTGTTGGCGGTGTGGGATAAAGTATCGGCCACCAATTCTCGCACGTGAATCGGTTTTAAAGGTTCGAGGACGATCCGATTCACTGTCGCCCCGGCGGATTGGATTTTGTCCAGGGTTTGAATGGTGCGATGGGTGGGAGAAACTTCGTTATCGCGATAAGCTCCAATGAAGAGCAGATATTGGCGATCGCGATCGGTCATTAACAGTTCGATGAGTTTTAATGACGCCGAATCCGCCCATTGCAGGTCATCGAGAAAAATCACCAGGGGATGTTCTGCAGCGGTAAAAATGCCGATAAATTGTTGAAACACTCGATTAAATCGGTTTTGCGATTCTGCCGGCCCTAATTGCGCCATCGGCGGTTGTTTCCCCACAATCAGTTCCACTTCGGGAATCACGTCGATAATCACTCGAGCATTCGCCCCTAAAGCAGCTAAGAGTTTGTCTTTCCAGGTTTGAATCTGCGCTTCGCTTTCGGTGAGCAGTTGCAAGATTAACGACTGGAAAGCTTGCACTAAAGAAGCATAGGGAATATTGCGCTTGTACTGGTCGAATTTCCCGGCAATAAAATACCCTTTTTGGCGGACGATGGGTTTGTGAACTTCATGGACTAACACCGATTTTCCGGTACCGGAATACCCGGAAACCAACATCATTTCTGTAGTACCAGCGGCGACGCGATCGAAGGTGGCTAAAAGCTGGGCAACTTGCGCCTCGCGCCCGTACAGTTTTTGCGGAATCAGCAGTTGACCGGCTTTGTCGGCGCGCCCCGGGATAAATTCAGCAAGATTGCCCCCAGTTTGTTGCGCCATCCAACAGGTTTGCAGGTCGGATTTCAAACCTTCGGCACTTTGATAGCGTTCTTCAGCGGTTTTGGCAAGCAGTTTGAGGGCGATCGCCGATAACGCTGGGGGAATTTCTGCATCGATATCCTGCGGCGCGATCGGGGTTTTGGCAATATGATGATGCACCAATTCTAGCGGGTCTTGGCTTTGAAACGGTAACTGTCCGACGAGCATTTGATAAAAAGTAACGCCCAAGGAATAAAAGTCGCTGCGATAGTCTACGCTGCGATTCATTCTTCCCGTTTGTTCCGGGGACATATAAGCCAAGGTGCCCATCAGTTCTTGCGGATGCATCGGGGTCGCGGTTTCTCGACTCAAACGCGAAGCAATGCTAAAGTCAGTGAGCTTGACTTTTTGGGTATCGGGATTGATAATAATATTCTGCGGTTTGATATCTTTATGAACGATAGAATGGCGATGCAGATGGCCGATCGCTGTGGCAAGCTGCATGGCAATGGCGAGAAATTCTGCCACAGAAAGGCGCTTTTGCTGGAGATATTCTTCTAGGGAAATGCCGCCAAAGTCTTCCTGAATTAAAACCAGCCCGTTTTGATGAGGATCTAGGCTGTAATGGCGCACGATTTCTTCGACATCGCTCAACTGTTGGGCGATTTGATATTCCTGTCGGAGTCGGGTAATTTCTTCTAGGGTTGGATATTCTTGCTGATGGGTTTTCAGAATCACGGCCCGATTGTCGCGCTCTCGTAAACCTCGGTAAATGACGGTGGACAGACCTCGGTGAATTTCGGCGATAATTTGATATCCAGGCAGCGCTATCATCGGTTTTATTCTCTGCGATAAAAAATTAGAGGATTTGTTTCTCAACCCCAACAGGAGCGATATTGTTTCGGGTCAGCGAGTTTTTGGCTCGATTTTAGAACCAGCCGACAGTGGGAAACTGTCTTGATTATGATTATAAGGGACGCTACACCCTCGCCGTCGCGATCGCTACAGAAACGCCCTAAATCTTTAACATTTCTTTAAACATTGACTGGTTGCCTCGCGATCGCATCGGTTGCGAGACCATCGCAAAACGACCTAAAAATTGCCGTGAATTCATGCAATTGATGCAATGAATTCGCGGCAATGGGTCTGCTATTCCCGGTGGGTTGATTGGGCGGTATCGGTTAAAACTTCTTCAAAGGCAAAGTCCGGTGCGGCGAGGACGAACAAGGTCGTCGGCAAACCGGCAGCCCGTGCCTGTAAGCTTTCGTAGTAGCGGGTGTAGTTTTCCCGGGGAGTTGCCATTCCCAAAAACACCAGATCGGCATTTTCAGAAGAGGATCGCAGGATATCCTCAAACGGCTGTCCGTCGGAAACCAGCACTTGCGCGATCGCCCCAATGCGAAGCTCTTTAACTAACGAATCCAGATTCGCTCTAGCAGCTTCGGCGGCGGTTTCGTCGGACACTACCAGCTTCAGATGCACTTGAGCATTGCGCCATTGGCTGCTGGTTCGCACCAGATAGGCCAAAATTAACATCAAACCGCCATTGGCTTGCAACCCGCCCCACCACACATCGATGCGGCGACGGTTTCCGAACCCGCGATCGGCATTTTCGCGCAACAGAATCACATTGCGCTTGGCATAATGCAGCCTCGCAATGGTTTGACAATAGCGATCGCGCCGGGTGGGTTCTTCGCTATCCCCCATCAAAATCGTATTCGGCACCAACGGTCCCAACCCATAGGTTTCCACCAACCGTTCTGCCCCTTCAAACGGATCCGGAGCCGCAACTAACCGCACCAACGCTTGCACCCCGCGCCGCTCCAAATAATCCCGAATCGTCGCTTCCAATTTCGCTTGCTGCGCCGCATCCCGCGTCCCGCTAGGTAGCACGCTCGAGACGGTAATCAACCCCCGGTTGTGGGTAAACGCCGTGGCAAGTTCGATTAAAATCCATCGTCGGGTGGGGGCACCGGAAAGCACCAGCATATGGGGTCGCCAGTTTTTCGTATCCGGTTCGTTGCTCAGGTTAAAAATCCCGGTGCGAACCACTTCCATCCACATGCCTCGGCGCACATCCCCCCAGGCGGTTTCCAGTTCGCGCCGTTCCAACCACAGGTAAACCCCTAAGACGATAAATGCCGCCACGACGGTGGCGATCGGGTTGATTAACAGCATCACCGCAATGCAACCGATCGCCCCCAACAAGGAAAAAATCCAGTTAACCCGAAAGGCGGGACGAAATGACGGACTTTGCAAAAATCCTTCAATCCCCGCCGCCACATTTAACACCAAATAGGTGGTCAAGAAAAACATGGTCAGCACCGGGGCAATAATATTCAAATCCCCCAGAACTACCGCTGCCACTGCTACCCCCAGGGTGACGCAGGTGGCAATAAACGGTTCGTCATCCGGTCCGCGTCCCGCCCCCAATATCTTCATCCATCGGGGCAACACGCCGTCGCGGGCGAGGGCCTGCAACACGCGCGGGGCACCTAAAATACTGCCTAGGGCACTGGAAAGGGTGGCTCCCCACACCCCCAGCAAAATCGCCGGCCCCCACAGTGCCATGTCCTGCATGATCAGGGGATTGTCGATTAAGGTGCGCGCATCGGCACGCATCGCCAGCAGGATGGGAAGCCCCATATACACCAGGTACCCGGTCCCTACGGCGGCGAGGGTGCCCACGGGAATGGATTTGGCCGGATCGCGCAAGTCCCCGGACATGCTCACCCCCGCCATGATGCCGGTGACGGCGGGAAAGAAGACGGCGAAGACCACCCAGAAGGATTCGGAATATTGCGGTTTGGCTCCCCACATCTCGATAACTGTGTTTTCCAGGGGCTGTCCGAAGAGCAAGGAGACTAGGGATAAGGCGATCGCTGCCATGATGAAGTATTGAGCGCGAATCGCGGTTTTGGCGGATTTCAGGGCTAAAATCGTCACCGCAATGGTGGTCACCAGGGCAATTATTCTTTGCAGGGCTTTGATTTCGGGAAAGGCTTCCACGATGCTCTCGGCAAAACCAATGGTGTAAAGCGCCACGGAAATGGCTTGGGCAAAGTAGAGGGGAATGCCCACTGCACCCCCGGTTTCGATGCCGAGGGAACGGCTGATCATGTAGTAAGCGCCGCCAGTGCGCACAACGCGATCGGTGGAAATCGCCGCCACTGACAAGGAGGTTAAAAAGGTAATCGAGGTAGCCAGGGTGACGATAATCAAGGTGCCCAGTAACCCGACGTTCCCCACCACCCACCCGAATCTCAGGTACATGATGACGCCGAGAATGGTCAGGATGGAGGGGGTATAAACCCCGCCAAAGGTACCCAGACCGCTACCGCTATTGTTGGGCGGATTCACGGGATTCGACGAGTTACGGCGAAACAAGGAAAAGCGTGGCATAAAGGCTGATAAAATTATGAGGACAATTTAGCTTCTCGGCGGGAAGCCCCGCGCTCTACCCGTGCTTGGTAAGCGTCGGGATGAGAGCCAGGGGAAATGGAGGGGTTCGATGCCCCTCCATTTCCCGAATCGGAGGAGTCTTACTGTT
>NZ_JAYFEQ010000529.1:0-5960 GCF_055795085.1 Phormidium sp. CCY1219
TTCGACATGGAACTCAATGCGGATTTAGTCGTCCTCTCTGCTTGCGAGACGGGACGCGGAAAAATCACTGGCGATGGGGTCATCGGATTATCTCGTTCCTTGATGTCTGCCGGCACCGCCAGCGTGCTGGTATCCTTATGGAAAGTGCCCGATGATGCCACCTATTTGTTAATGCGAGAATTTTATCAAACTTGGGAAAGCAGTGGCGATAAAGCCCAGGCATTGCGTCAGGCGATGCTGACTACCATGCAGCAGTATCCCAGTCCCGAGAATTGGGCGGCGTTTACCTTGATGGGAGAGGCGCAGTGAGGGTGGTCATTGGTCATTTGTCCTTTGTGGTTTGTGAGTAGTTGTTGGTCATTTGTTGTTTGTTGTTTGTCAATGGTCATTGGTCAATGACCTGTTACCACATGACCAATGACCGACAGGGAGTTGTATGTTTCTACCTACAAATCTGCTTGCTGATAATAAAATCCAATGGTTCCCCCGAGAAAAATCAATGCGGTGAAGATGAAGGTGGTGGCGATGGTTTGGGAGTTACCTAAACTGACTTGAATGATTTGCCACTCGATGAAGAAAAACAGCCAAATAATTTGCACTTTCATCCAAGCGAACAACTCGCGGACGATTTGGGAGAGGTGTTGGGCCTGTTCTTCGGGAATGGGTAAGGAATTATCGAATAATTGCGAGAAGTAGGGGGAGAAGGTGAAGATGAGGTAAATCAATGTTCCCACTGTGGGAAGCAAGCAGAGGATGGGTTTGTTGCCCCAGTTCTGGGGTTGCCCGGTGAGGCCAAAATGAATGGGAATGGTTTCGGGAAGACGACCCCAAAACTGCCCGATCGCCACAAACGTGCAGATAATCCCCACCAGGGCCGCCAGTTCTAAGCTCAATACCAATGGCGATCGCGCGATCGCCATAAACTCTCGTTCGTTGTTTTGCTGTCTATTCATACCCTTTTTGATTCAATCGACGGCATAAATTTTGTTGATTCTAGCGAATTGAAAACCAAAGTGCTTCTCTCGAACGGAAGAAATGCTCCATTGTCTTTCTCCATCCTCGGATTTTAAAGCACGGCTTCCTCTAATTTTAACCGCTCCAAAACGGTAAACTTTAATACAACATGCCCCCCTTGCTTGGGGCGGTAGGCGCGCGGTCGTTTAAGTATAAAACGCGGTTGAGTTATGCTTACCTGTAAAATATAAACCCGGGTAGGGTGGCCAACTCGAAAGCCACCCTACAGGTAGCAGCGTAGCGCGATTTGAATCGCCCGCTCTTTTCCATCTCCACCAGACTTGGTATAAAAAGAAGTCAGGGCGAGGGGTCAAAAAACCCTGACCGGAGAAAAGAGATAGCGATCGCCCTTCCATCACAGCAGAAGCGATCGCCTAAAAAAAACCTAAAATCTGCAATTCCGTGTTTTTCGTCACCATTCCCAAATCCGCGATCGGATAGTGTTATACTTCGACGGGGTGCGACAGGGGAGAGGCGGCGAAGCGTCAGCGCGATCGCCAGCGATCCCCAATGGAGCACCCATACCTCTAGAATGCAGAATCAACGAACGGAAATTCATGTTAGACACCCTGGATCTCAAGCTATCCCTGGAAAAAGACGCCTACAAAGAGCAGATAGAACTCCTAATGAAGCAGATGCGCCAGCTTCAGAAAGCCTGTTGGGAAAAAAAATTACCCATGATTGTCGTGCTAGAAGGTTGGGCAGCCGCCGGGAAAGGTTCTCTAGTGAAAAAAATGGTCGGATATATGGATCCGCGCGGCTTCAAAGTCCATCCCATCTGGCCCCCCACGCCAGAAGAACGACAGTATCCCTTTTTGTGGCGATTTTGGCAAAAACTCCCTGCCCGGGGCGAAATCGGATTTTTTTATCACAGTTGGTACATCAACGTATTAGAAGATCGGCTCTTCGATCGCATTCCCGACGCCGACATTCCCACCACCATGAGGCAAATCAATGCCTTCGAGCGGCAAATGGTAGATGATGGGGTAGCGATCGCCAAATTCTGGATCCACCTAAGCCGCAAAGAACTGAAAAAACGGCTAAAAAAAGCCGCCGCCGATCCCCTAGACTCCTGGCGCGTGCGTCCCGAAGACTGGCACCAAGCCAAGAACTACCACGAGTATGCCGCGATCGCGGAAGACATGCTCATCCAAACCAGCACCGGTCCTGCTCCTTGGACTCTAGTCGAAGGCGATAACAAGCGCTGGGCGCGGGTGAAAGTCCTCTCCAAAATGGCCACCACCCTCACCGAAGCCCTCGATCTGCGGCACTGTCAAACCCCGCCCCCCGTATTACCCCCGCAAGCGCAGCTCCAACCCACCGAACCCGACTTTCTCTCCCAAGCCGATCTCAGCCTCAGTCTGTCCAAAGACGACTACAAAAAACAACTCCGCAAAGAACAAAGCAATCTGCGAAAACTGCAACAAAGCCTTCACCTGCAAAAAATTCCCGTCCTGGCAATCTTCGAGGGATGGGACGCCGCCGGCAAAGGTGGAGCCATCAAACGCTTAACCGACGTGCTCGATCCGCGCAGTTACGTGGTCAACGCCTTCGGTGCCCCCTCCACCGAAGAACTCTCCCATCACTATCTGTGGCGCTTCTGGCGCAGGTTGCCCGATCCCGGCACCATCGGCATTTTCGATCGCAGTTGGTACGGGCGCGTACTCGTAGAACGCATCGAAGGATTCGCCAGCGAACCGGAATGGCGCAGAGCCTATCGCGAAATCAACGAATTTGAAGAACAACTCACCAGCGCCGGCTACGTCTTGCTCAAATTCTGGCTGCACATCAGCCCCGAAGAACAATTAGAGCGCTTTAACGAACGCAAAGACAATCCCTTCAAGCAACACAAACTCACCGAAGAAGACTGGCGCAACCGCGAAAAATGGCCCCTTTATCACGTCGCAGTCAACCAAATGATTCAGCGCACCAGCACCCCCACCGCTCCCTGGACCGTAGTTCCCGGGAATGACAAATATTACGCCCGGGTGAAAATCATCCAAAGCGCCATCGAAGCCATCGAAACCGAACTCAAACGGCGAAAATAATCCCCACGCCGCTTCACCCCCCGCTGATGGTGGTAGCTCCCTCGGCGTGCATCGGCGCGGCGATCGCCCTGCTGCAAATCAGCGGTTCTCGTCGGTAATCATGCCTTCCCCTCCCCGTTTTGGCGGCATTCGAGTAGAAGAGGTACTGGTTCATCGCCTCTTCTACCGCAGTGGCGGTGTTTAAATCAGTCTGCTCCAACGTAGCACCGGCAAAGTTAGCCTCGCCGAGTTCCGCATCCCTCAAATTTGCTTTGCGTAAATTGCTGCGATCGAACTGTGCCTGACTCAGCAACGCCCCGCTAAAATCGGCTCCCGTCAGATTCGCTCCGGTAAAATTAACGCCACGAAGCTTGGCTCCGCTAAAATTTGTAAACCGCAAATTGGCATCGGCAAAATTAGCCCCACTGAGTTTCGCCTCGCTCAAGTTGACACCATCGAGATCCACCCCCGCCAGATCCACCCCATTCAAAAAGGCTCCCGTCAGCTTCACCCCCGCCAATTCGCTCCCCTTCAGAATCGCCCCGCTCAAGCGCGCCCCACTCAGATTCGCCCATTTCAAATTCGCCCCCGTGAGATTCGCCCCGCGCAGGTTAATCCCTTGCAAAGACGCGCCACAGAGATTCGCATGGCTGAGATCCGCACCGCGCAGGTTCACCGCCGTTAAATTCGCCCCACTCAGTTTTGCCCCGCACAGGGAAGCTTTCACCATGAAGGCACCTTGCAGGTTAGCTTTGGTTAAGTCTGCATCAATAAATTTTGCGTCATTGAGTTTGGCAAAATTGAGAGTGGCTCGCTGGAGCGCCGCGCGACTCAAGTTGGACTTGCTCAGGAACGATCGCGACAGGTCGATTCCTTCCAGGTAGGCATTGGAGAGGTTGACGCCGATTAGGGTAACGCCCACCAAGTTTGCCCCGCGCAAGTTTAAGCCAGAAAAGTCTCGTATTCCTTGTTCGTAAAGGTTAAGCCAATGATTTACTTTCATCTGCCCTATCTGTATTTGCAACCATGTTGGAGCAATTGGCCATTTTCGCGATGCACTTTGTCGTCAAAAGGTATTTCTAAAGTACACAAATCCCTCATCCACAGTAACGCTCCGCTGGCGCTTTTTGATAAAGATTTGTTAAGCCCAAACCCCTGACGAAATCAGCATGAGTGACTCGCCTAGAACCCGGTTCCGCCATCGATGCCAACCCGATCGCTTTTTCCTTCGTGGCAAAATCAAAGCAGGAACCACGCTTGCGATCGCCCCTCGGCTTTCCCGCGCTCTTGCTTTCCGTTTGCCCTATTTCGATCTTACTCGGCGTCGGCTTCAGAAAAATTTAAGAAACCCATACTTTTGTCAAGGAAGTTTGAGCAAATCCTCTCCCCCTCCTCGGTGTTGTGCATTTTCCCCGCCCCTTTCCCCGGGAGAAAACACCGATTCACCGCTTCCGAGAATCACCCCTTCAGGATATTAAGAAATGTTTCTAGTCATCACTCAAATTCTGCTTTGGGTCATTGTCGCCGCTCTGATTTGGTACGTGCTGCTTCAGCTCATTCCCCGAGAATATCTGACCTGGTTGGGCGGCGCAATTCTGTTCTGTATCATTGTTTTGGCCTTCTTTTTCCCCACGGAACAGGGGGTCTCTACCTTATGGCAAATTCTTTCCTTCCCCCTCAAACCTTTGGGGTTGTGCATCGTTTTGTTAATCTTGGCCACAAAAAAAGAACAGAAAAATCGCGATCCCCTCATCGCCTCAACCCTCGCCATTTTAGTGCTGTGTAGCATTCCCTGGTTATCCGAACAATACGAATATTGGCTGATTCGTTCCAATTTCCCGGAAACGGAGTTTTGTACCCCTCGCCCCGCCGCTACAAGACCGGCGAGGGGTAAAGTTGGGGCGATCGTTCTGTTGGCGAATGGCATTACTCAGCCATTTTTGCCCTATCAACCCCATCTGCTGAAAACTCAAATGAGCGATCGCCTCTTTAGCGCCGTGGAACAGTACAACCTACAGCGACAACTGGGAAATCGCCCCCCCGTCATTATCGCCGCCCGCCCCAAACCCTTCGCCTGGGCCGGAATTAGCGCCCCCTGGTATAACGTCAGCGTCCCCAAGGTCTCGGAAGCAGAAGAACTCAAAACCCTCCTGGTTAACCTCGGTATCCCCTCCACCGATATCCTGCTGTTAGATAACAAGGAAGTCTTCAATGTCCGCGCCACTGCGATCGCCCTGGACAATCTGCACGAAGACAAGACTCTTCCCTTCCCCAGCAATCGCATTATCTTGATTTCCTCCGCCTTGGATATGCCCCGCGCCCGACTGGCATTCGAAAAACTCGATATTCCGGTGACTCCCCGCGCCCCCACTTTGTTGGACGTTTTATGCGATCGCCAAAATCGCCTGGTTTTCCTCTCCGAACTCATCCCCAACGCCGCCAGTTTCTTACGCACCACCCGCGTCATTGAGGAATTTTACACCCTCATGTATTACTTCTTGCGCGGTTGGATCGACCCTTGCACCAACTGCGGTGCCCCTCCCCCTCCCCCCACTTCTTCTAATTTGCAAACCTTCCAACCCACCCCATCCCAACCCTGGGCCGACCCCGGCGAAGCATGAAGCTCTCGCAAAATATGGGGGACGCTACCCCCAATCCAGGCGCGTCCCCCACTCCCCCCCCAGGCAAAAATTCGCCGGCTTTTGCCAGAAAGGGGATGAGGTGATATGATGGTAAATGAAGCTGATTTTTTGAAACCCACCCAGCACGCTTAAGCAATTTATGCATTGCTTAAACGCCCTGCCTGCCGCCACGGTCTCATTATACCCGATGCTCATATCCCTTGTCAACCCCGAAAAAAAAATTCGCCGGCTTTTGCCAGAAAGGGGATGAGGTGATATGATGGTAAATGAAGCTAAT
>NZ_JAYFEQ010000530.1:0-43671 GCF_055795085.1 Phormidium sp. CCY1219
CGTAGGGCTTAGGCTGGTCAGCTACCTAAAGTCAGGGGCTAGAAGCCCCGTCTCTTTAGAGCGGGGTGCTGACAAGTTCGCGATCGGATGTTCTAGCAGGATAATCTTTTCCAAGATAGCAAGGAAATCCCCACCGAGGAGAGAAGGGGGAGGCGGGGGCGGTTAACTCTGGGGAAGGAATGGAGAATTTGGGTTTGTATTTCCCCACCGGGGGAACTCGAAGGAATTTTCCGGAGCGATCGCAATTTTGCTCGCAATAAATTTTAGACGCTAAACCTCGATTGTAGCGTTCTATTTGCCCTATTGTTTGCCCCACTCTTAACATTATGTCTGTCGTCAAAGAAAACACGCTCGCGGTTCTTCAAGCACAAGATAAGATTTTACCGCTCTCGCAAGTGGCACAGAATGAAATTCTCACCCGGGACGTGCAAGAGCGATTGATCGAGTTAAAATTACTCGACCCCCCGGTAGATGGCAAATTCGGTCCGCTAACCACCGCATCTTTGCAACGGTTTCAAATTTTGGCGGGGATTAAAGGAGAGTCAGAAGCATTGGGTCCGAAAACTGTGGCGGCGCTGCTGACTTACACCCCGGATAATTTGCCCTCACCTGCGATCGCCCTGCGAACCCGCCGGGAAACCATTTTTAAAACCCGTCCCCTGCAATCTTCCACCTTAAGTCCCCACGAACAATTTAAAGTAGACGGGGGTCAAGGTTTTGCCCTGGCGAATTACGAAGGGGGTCATCGCCGTCACTATCGCATTACCTTGCAAGACGCCATCCAAAACCAATACATTTGGTATGCCTTCGAGGAGCATGTGGAACTGCTCTCCGACAACCAACCGATGTCTCGACCGCAACAGCTTGCCAGTTCCGTGCGCTTAAACGTGCCGTATAAGTCGCAAATGGATAACTGGTATAATCCCAGTGGGTCTTGCAACGTCACCTCGTTGGCCATGTGCTTGGAGTATCTGGGTGTCCCGCGATACGATAACCGCTTTCGCCAGTTAGAGGACGAGTTATATCAATGGTGTCTGGATAAAGGGTATAGCCGTCACCATCCGGAAGATTTAGCCCAGGTGGTGCGTGACTACCACCGCACCGATGACTTCACCTATTGGGGCACCATCGAGCGCTGTCAGGACCACCTGCGCGGCGGGAACCCTTGTGTGATTCACGGCTATTTTACCAGCTTCGGTCACATTATTGTGCTGGTCGGGTTTGATGAAAAGGGCTTTATCGTCCACGACCCTTATGGCGAATGGTTCTCCTCCGGATATTGGCGCAACCAACCCGGGAATCAAAACCGGGGCAAATATCTGCACTACAGTTACAATCTGATTCGCCGCACTTGTCTGCCCGATGGCCAGTTTTGGGTTCACTACATCAGTCGCTAATGCGTGGTTTGGTGTAAACTAACATTTCTCCCTGGTGTCATCGCCGCCTTGAATGCTGATGCTTTGTAGCTGTTGCATTCGGGCGGCTTTTTTGTGGGAGCCAAAAATTTCCCAGTGGGACTTGCGATCGCCCTTGGAAATTGGCCACCGGGGGCGATCGCATACACCGTCCCCCCCATTCCATCCGTAATCAATTATACCAAATCTCGTCCCTCGGCCAGCAAATTATCGTGCATCCTCACAGTCAGACAGGAGCCTGGAAAGGGGAGACCCGGGCAAATGGTATAAGGACAGAGCCATGCTTTTTCCCTACGTTATTTCGCTATTTTATTAGCGCAAAAAAGACGTTTGCTATTTAACTTTTTATCTATTCTTAGTTATTTATTCTCTATTTTAAATGACTTATCCTCGATAATTGCTTGCCCTGTTGCAGAATTTATATATCCTAAAAAAGCTTTCACTGCCGCAGTGGGGGGATAGGAGTAAACGTAAAATAACTGACGCTGATAGGGATAGTTTGCTGCTTCTGGGGTCAAGCCGGCGATCGGCACCACCCGCACCGTTTGCTGGTTGGCAACCTGAGCGTAAGTAGCATAGCCGATTCCATCGGTGCCCAAAGCTTGCAGCAGGGGGGTGGTAGCATCCCGGTCCATCTGAGCGATATTGGGGGTGGTGCCAAATTCAGCCCCATCGAGCACCAATTCTCGAAACACCTGATGGGTACCGCTCACCGGGGGGCGATTGATGACCCGGATTTCACCGGCACTTCCGCCAACTGCAGACCAATCGGTGATTTTCCCCTGAAAGATCTGCCGCACTTGTTCCGGAGTCAAGCTGCGACGGTAGGGATTGTTGCGACCCACCACCACCGCGATCGCATCCGTTGCCACAGGCATTGCCATCAACCCCTGACTTTTTTCGGTCTCACTCAGGGGTCGAGAGGATGCCGCAATATCCGCTTCGCCTCTGAGCAGTGCCGCGATGCCCTCACTCGAACCTGTGGCTCGAGCGGTGACGGTAGTACCGGGAAACTGACTTTCAAACCCATCTTTGAACCGCTGATTAATCGTCACCATCGTGGTAGACCCTTCGATCCGCACCGTGGTACCCGCCGGCAAAGCATTGGGCGGGTCAATCCCAGACCCCGAGGGCGGAGGTGCCTGGGGCAGGGGGGCGCTGGGCAAATCCCCTGGCGTTACCACATCCCGCCGTTGGGGTGGGGATTCCCGGAAAAAAAACCAGTAGCCCCCACCTTCCAAGGCGAGAATCAGTAAAACGTAAACAATGCTAGGAATGCCACCGCTTTTAGCCATCAAACTCTCTGTGACAATTGCAGCTATTGTATCCTAGTCAAGGCTTAAGCCTAAAACAGTTAATTCCCCGACAACATAGCTTGCTGTCCTTCCGGGGAAGTGGCATATCCCAAGAAGTATTGCACTGCTTGATTCGGCGGGGTTTTGTACGCATAATAGAGAATGCGTTGCAAGGGATAGTTAGCCGCTTCCGGGGTCATCCCCCCAATCGGCACCACCCGCACCGTTTGCTGGTTGGCCACCTGAGCGTAGGTGGCATAGCCGATACCATTATCCCCCAATTCGCGCAGTAACCCGGTGGTTTCGTCCCGGGGCATCGTGGTAATGTTTGGCGTGGTGCCAAAATTGCCCCCATCGAGTACCATTTCCTGAAATGCCTGATGGGTTCCGCTCACCGCCGGACGATTGATGACTCGGATTTCCCTATCCGGTCCGCCCACTGCAGACCAGTTGGTGATTTCTCCTTGGAAAATTTGCCGCACTTGCTCCCGGGTTAACCCCTGGCGATAGGGATTGTCTGCCCCCACCACCACGGCAATTCGATCCGAGGCGATCGCCACCGCCGCCAACCCTTGCCCTTGTTCTTCCGGCGTCAGCGGGCGCGAAATCGCTGCGATATCTGCATTTCCCGACAGCACCGCTTGAATTCCATTGTCCGTGCCATTGGCTGTGGTTGCCACAGTGGTGCCGGGAAATTGTCCCTCAAAGCCTTGTTTGAGGTTTTGATTGATGGTTACCATACTGGTAGACCCATCAATGTTCGCTGTAGTCCCTGCCGGCACGGAGGTGGGCATGGAAAAATTCTCTCCGGAACTCGCCGTGGGTGCGGCGGGGGGTGCGGCGGGGGGCGTCTGTTGCGTCTCAGAAGTTCCCATCGGATTTATCGATTCTGAGCCTTGGTTGCGGGTAAAAAACCAGTATCCCAGTGCCGCGAGAATCAGAATGATGAGAATATATACAATTGGAGGAGGTCCGCTTTTTTTTGCCATGATGATTCTGTGCCTTATGGTTCGTTTGTAGACCCTTCTAACCGTTGCAAGCGGCGCGCTACTTCGTCGTCTAAGCTCATTTTTTCTAAGTCGGCTTGCAGTTTTTCGTTTTCGTTTTCCGAGAGTTCTGCCAACGCCTGTTGTTCGAGATTGCGCCGCTCTACTGCGCCTTTCGCCGATTCAAATTGCGATCGCGCCGAATCGATATTCAGGTCGCTATTGACTTTCGCCATCGCCGCGAGGGCTTCATTGATTTCCGACATATCTTTCATGTTTTGCATATCGGTTTTGTAGGCTTCGAGTTTGGCTCGCTCGCGATTGAGTTTATCTTGAGAAGCGTTTACATATTCTTCGGCTTGTTTTACTTGCGTTTCGAGCTGTGGCAGCAGTTGCTCGATTTGAATCACTTTCGACATCGCCAAGCGCGCGGCTGCTCGATTGCCATTTTTTTGGGCCGTCAGCGCTTGGCGCTCGAAGGTTTGCATTTCTTTAACTTTGGCTTCGTATTTTTGCTTGGCTCGCTGATAGGCGGCAACTTGAGTGGCGACGGCTTGTGCCAGTTTTTCGACGGATTCTTGCATCGATCGCAAGGATTCTTCCGCCACTGCTACGGCAACTTTGCCCCCGGATTCTACCGGGATGCCCCACAACCAGTTCCAAGTGCCCACAATGGTTCTGCCGGCTTTTTCGCCGAATAACCAATAAATTGCTTTTTTCATAAGCCCTCAACCCGCTACGGTTTGCTAGTTTTTTAGCCGATTGTACATCAGCAATCTGGTGGCGATCCGTTTCTTAACCCGTTTTTAACTCCTGTGAGTAAAATAGCGTTATGCAATGAAAATTGATGGGAGATTTGAGCCGAGCGAATTGATGGCAACACAGAGGCGAGGGAGGTTACCGAAGCCTTGTTTGCATGGATGTGCTTTTTTTGTGGTTTTGAGAATGGATCGCTCATCCCGGAATCCCCCAACCGATGCCCTTTGTAGACTGCTTTAGCATAAGTTTTTTAAATTGTCAATAGATTGAGTCAAATTTGTTGGATGTAATTGACGGTTCGATCGCTTCGGGTGGGCGTGCTTGAAAATCTGCTGATTCTGTCGCGATAATGAGTCAACAATCGAGCATCGAACCCAAACCCGGAATGACTATGGAGAGTAATATTGGATTTGTTCTCAAAGTGGCGATCGCCTCAGGGGTACTTTCGGCGGCGATCAAGTACCTCGGACCGTATTTGTCCATTCCCCCGACTTCGGCGATCGCTGGCATCTGCGTTGTTCTCCCCACCCTCGTTTTGCTGGCGGTGTTTGCCCGGCGGCTGTATTTTCAGCGCCACACCCCAAACCAATCCGAGTAAAATAACGAGTTGATGGTTGGTGATTTGTCATGCGTTACTGTCTGAAGAGAGACTCGCGATCGCTGCCTTGGTGAATTGAGGGCCAAGTGGGCAACTGCCCGGTAAAAAGATAGGGTAGGTAAGTCATTCAGGGAGAAGACGCAGGATGAAAAGCCAGGATAGGGCACAGACGGATCGGGGGCAAGGGGGGGAGAAATGAGCGTGAAAGGGAGAGAAAAAGCCACCGGGCGATCGGGGAGCTTAAACGGGCAGGAGAGGAGGGAATTCATATCGTGACATTAGGTCAGTGGCTCGGCTTACTAACCATCATCATTTCGTTATATATTCTGTGGCAGATTCGCGAAATTGTCCTGCTCGTTTTTGCGGCGGTGGTATTGGCAACGGCGCTGAATCGACTGGCGCGGCGGTTGCAAAATTTGCGAATCGAGCGCGGGTGGGCAGTGGCGATGTCCATCGCGATTTTACTGATTATTTTGGTGGGATTTTTCTGGCTGATCGTGCCGCCATTTGCCGCACAGTTTCAGCAACTCATTCAACTGCTGAACTTAGGATTTCAGGAATTAAACGAGTGGCTCGATCGCGTCAGAATCGTAGTGCCGCCGCAGTTGAAGCAATATCTGCCCGACCTGAACAGTATTTTCCAACAACTCCAGCCGTTAGTCAATCAACTGGTGGGCGGCGCTGGTGCGGTAGTGGGCGGAACCTTGGGCGTGCTGCTGAGCTTTTTATTGGTGTTAGTTTTGTCCCTGATGATGGTGACGAATCCGCAAGCGTATCGCAAAGCATTTGTGCGGATGTTTCCCTCATTTTATCGGCGACGAGTGGATGGAATTTTAGATAAATGCGATGTGGCATTAGGGGGGTGGTTAATTGGGATTTTGTTTAACATGATGGTGATTGCCGTATTTAGCTGGATTGGCTTATCCATTTTGGGCGTGCCCTTAGCGCTGGCGAATGGAGTATTGGCGGGATTGCTGACATTTATTCCGAATATTGGGCCAGCATTGAGTGTGATTCCCCCGATGGCGATCGCCCTCTTAGATGCCCCCTGGAAATCCCTAGCCGTGTTGATTTTGTACGTGGTCATTCAGCAAGGGGAAAGTAACTTCCTCACCCCTTACGTGATGGCGGAACAAGTTGCACTGTTGCCTGCGGTGACGTTACTCGCGCAAGTGTTTTTTGCCTCATTTTTTGGGTTTTTAGGGTTATTTTTAGCCTTGCCGCTGACCGTGGTAGTTCAAGTTTGGCTGCAAGAAGTATTGATAAAAGATGTGTTGGATGCATGGCGCATCCATCATCACTACCAAGGGGAGGAAGTCAATCCTCCAGAACTGATAGAAGGCGAGTCAGAAGCGGAAGAACCAACCGCCGCTTTACCCCCAGCAGAAGAAGAATCGATGCCGGAGAATATAGGGGAGCGAGATAACAGCGATCGCGAGGATAAACATCAGCAGTCAAAGAGCGATCGCTCGCCAAATCCAGATAATAGAATTGGCGAACAAAGCAGCTCTTAAAACCGAACTAGAATCGGCAATCATCCGAGCAATGATGGTTTAAAATATTGCAGGTTTTTCCCGGCGAATCGCCACAGGTTTACCCGGTATCAAAGCCTGCAGTGCGATTGGCCAAACCTGAAAGAGTTTCTCTCGAGATGTAATAGCGAATATGCGAACGATTGGCGAAATTAACGACAAAATCAGCCGCAAAGAAGCGGTGGTGCTAACGGTAGAAGAAGTTAAAGCCCAAGTTGCCGAACGGGGCGTAACGGAAGTGGTGAAGGAAGTGGATGTGATTACCACCGGCACCTTTGAACCGATGGAATCATCTGGGGCGATGATTAATCTGGGTCACACGGATCCGCCGATTAAAATACGTCGGTGTTGGTTAGATGGAGTCTGTGCCTATGCCGGTTTTGGCAGCGTAGATTTGTATCTCGGAGCAACCGAAATTTGCGAAGCGCAAGAGGGAGAAGATGCCAAAGAACGGGGTGGGGGTCATGTGATTGAAGATTTGATTGCCGGCAAACCGATTCATTTGCGAGCGATCGGGCAGATGACTCATTGCTATCCCCGGGGGTCTTTTGAAACCACGATTACCCGGGACACAATCAATCAGTTTTACTTGTTCAATCCCCGAAGTTTATATCAAAATTCTATCGTGGGGGTGAATGGCGGCGATCGCCCCCTGTTTACCTATCTCGGACCGTTGCAACCGAATCTCGGCAATGCGGTTTACTGCAATACCGGCGCACTCTCCCCATTGCTCAACGACCCCGAATTGAAGGCGATCGGCATGGGGACGCGGATTTTTCTCGGCGGAGGCACCGGTTATATCATCTGGGAAGGCACCCAGCATTTTCCCAAACAAAAGCGCTTACCGAATAAAACCCCCATTGGTCCGGCGGCAACCTTAGCCTTAATCGGGGATGCCAAACAAATGAACCCGCGCTGGGTGCGCGGGTGCTACTTCAAAAACTACGGTCCGTCATTAATGCTCGGCGTCGGGGTTCCCCTGCCGGTTTTGCAAGAAGAAGTAGTCTTGCGATGTGCCGTGCAAGATGAAGACATTGTAGCCCCCGTGGTGGATTTCGCGATTCCTCGCCGAGTGCGCCCCACCTTTGGGTTGGTGAGCTACGCCCAACTGAAAACCGGGCGAATCACCATCGAGGGCAAATCCGTGCGCGCCGCGCCCCTGGCGAGTATTTTCTTATCCCGTCAAGTGGCATTGGAATTGAAGCAGTGGATCGAAGCGGGGGAATTTACCCTCACCGAATCGGTTGGCCCAATTCCAATGGATCGCGCTTTTTTACCCCAAAATATGTGGGGGTCTCAAATGAATTTGGAATAGGAAAATCATTACTCGGCTCGATGTGGAAACCGAAACGCTTTGCGGAGGAAATGAAAAGAGAAACCGGGGCAATTTAATCATCTCCCCATTTCTGCTTGACCCTTCCTCCGGGCGCGAGTATTCTTTATCCCTCCTCTTTCGGTTTTGGCTTACTGGGCTTCACCGGACCCGAAGCGGAACCGCTGCGCGAAGATGACGAGTAAGACGGTGGTTTTCCAGAGCGTTTGGGACGGTTGGAATACCTTTTGCCTTGTGGTTTGCGCGAGGAAAATTTCTTCCGCTTCGAGGGAATCATTCCCATATCATTGCCTTGGCTAATTTTGAGAATATCTCCTTGGCGTTCCACGTGCAAATCCCAAAAGTGACCCACGGCTTTTCCCGGTAAGGTTCCTTGAAGTTGCAACTTGAAAAACTTCGCTTTGGCAGAATCCTTGCGACTCTGTTTGATTTTGACAACGATATATTCCTGGTCTTGGGATTGATAGACCACCTCACCTCGAACGGAAAAATAGCCCTCGGGCATATTGGGACTCATGGCTTCAGCTATGACACTTTCCTCAGAGGTGTCCGGGGAAGGTGGGGTAGCTGAGTCCGGGGTGCTGGTGGCTGACTCCGATGAGCGATCGCGACGGGCAAATTTCTCCACAGCGGTTGAGAGTTTTTCTGGCTCCCAAACCCCCATGATTTGAGCGTGTAAATTTTGCTCTTTTTGCCTGGTTCTCGGATAAACCACCCACAGGTGATCTTCTTCTAAGTTGAGGTGGTTTTTCACCAAACTCATCACTTTACCCAACAATACGGCATCGATGAGGGTTCCATCTTGCGTCACCAGGTTTCCGCGCGTGAATTGTTCGTCCGAGGGCTGATAGCGACCTTCTACTAAGCCGATCGCCCGGTACTGTCTGGGTTCAGACGGAGGCGGAATCGGCTGTTGTCGCATGTCTTGGACCTCCGCCTGGGGGGCGGTGTCTGTCTCGGTGGTACCCTCGGCGTTAGTGGCAGCATGATTCCCACTGGTGGGTTCTGCTGCTGCTGGAGTCGGTGGCGACTCTGACTCGGAGGACTGGACTGGCTCAGGCGGCTGAGACTGAGTGGGATCGGGCGTGTTGGGTGATTGGGAAAACTGATTGGGAGAGGAATTCATAAAACCTCCTTGCGGCGGAGACACATCCGGATAGGGCTAAATCAGAAAACGCGATAAAATTCTAAACCTGCTGGTTGGCAGGTTCTTGCAAAATCGCTGATGATATGGCAATCGACAATCCATCAAATAACAAATTCAACCCCTCAAGGGGGGGTCGATCGCGCTGATGTCTGCTTATTTTACCTAGAATGCAACGAGGCTAGGGAAAAATCCGCATTGTTTCTCGGTGGACCTCTAGCCCGGGAAAACACTTGCACCCGTGGAATCTACTCGGTTTCAGAGCGTCTCGGTGAGCAACGCGCGAAACACTCTGTTACATCGAGAGTGTTTGCGAGTGCCCTTCACTCTAGTCGAGGGAATCCCATCGCTACATTCTATTGGGTTGCCATTTCTCGATGCCGCTAAATTCCTAGTCAAGAATTTAATTGCACTGGCAATTGATTTTTTTGCATTTTCCCCCAGAATGGGCCAGGGGATATGGATTGACAAGAGGATAAGGCGATCGCGGATGACAGAGGCTTGCTGCTTTGAGAGAGCTAATACCATTTTTATTTAACAACGAAACCGTTAGGATGCCCCCCGTCGCTCCCCCTTGGATCCCCCTCCCGTGCCCCTTAAAAAGAGGGGGAGGCGAGAGGAATAAATGTTTATCTCACGGGGGAAACAACTCAGCCCCCCAATTCATCGGGGGGTTGGGGGGATCCGCTCGTGAATTCCTGGGGGATTCTTTTCGGTTAGGGGAGAAAGTAGATGCGGCGGGGCAATGGGGCCGCTGACCTCTCTACAATCCCCAGGTAAAAATTCCCTCGGGGTTCTGTGACAACCGAGGCAAATTTTGGCCCCTAAACGACTCACCGCCCACATCGGATCCCCTGACATTTGCTGGGGGAGAAACGCTCACAAAACTGTCATCGAGCGTTAGGATGGACTAAAATGGCAATTAGAGTTCAAGGGGATATTGTGTCGGAAAAGCGCGGGCGTTGGATGGTGAAGCTGGTGATGGCGGTTGGGCTAGTCGCCTTTTTGGGGATAGGACTCTATCCCGTGGTCAATGGAGTGCTCGAGACCACTCAAGCCAATAGTCAGACCCCTGCGGCTGAAACCACCCAGCAGACAACTAATCCGCAGCAGGGGGATCTCGAGGCGCGAGCTCGGGGTTACGAACTGGTGCTGGAACGGGAACCGGAAAATGAGACGGCGTTGCGGGGATTGTTGGAAACCAAGCTGCAACTGCAAGATCTCCCCGGGGCAGTGGCGGCGCTGGAAAAATTAGTGGAACTGAAGCCGGAACGTACCGATTATGCGGTGCTGCTGGCCCAAGGAAAGCAACAAATTCAAGATTTTGAGGGCGCGGCGCAAGTTTATCGCTCGATTATTAAATCGCAACCGGGCAATATCAATGGGTTGCAAGGGTATGTGAATTTACTGCTACAACAAGATCGACCCTCAGCGGCGATCGGTTTGCTCGAAGATACCCTGCAAAAGGCGGGACAAGCCAATCAACTGCAACCCGGAAGTGTGGATGTGGTGTCGGTGCAGGTGATTTTAGGGCAGGTGTACGCCGATCGCCAACGCTTTGAAGAAGCCCTGGCGGTTTATGATGAAGCCATTAAAGCCGATCCCGAGGATTTTCGCCCGATATTTGCTAAGGCGATCGTCCTGCAACGTCAAGGCAAATCTGAAGAAGCAAAACCCCTGTTCGATACCGCCGCACAATTGGCCCCGCCAGAGTATCGCGACCAAATTAACCAACAAGCCGAACAGCTTTCGGCTGAACCCCCAGCTAGCCCCTCCCCCGAGTCGGAAGAAGCCGCTTCCCCAGAACCGGAAACTGAGGCTGCAGAGTAATTTATCCGCCAAAGCGCGATCGCTTCACGGCTCAATTGAGCCTGGGTGGGCAGTGACCCACCCATTTTTAATGGCATTTTGCGATCGGGTTTCCCGCCTTTTGACACATTTAATTTGCAAGTTTCAATCATGCAAAATAATTGGCACGTTTTAACTCGTTAACTCGTTTAACTCGTTCCCCCCAGGGGGGAACGTCCCTCCCAAGGCTCCGCCTCCCCCCCAATCAATGTGCAACAAAATAATTTGCACCCTTGCTTACCGAAGGAGACGGGGACTGAAAGTCCCCGCCTCATAGCTGAAGTCGTCTAAAGACGACTGGGGGAATTGGGCATTGCTGACCCGAATGGCAATGCCCGAATTTTCCGATAACCCACGCCAAATAAATGTGCAATTTAAACGTTTCAGCGCTTAATACTTGCGTTCTTTTGGCTCGAACTGGGTGATGGTCACTGGGCGATAGCGAATATCCACCCCCGCCGGAGAATAATACGCAAGAGAGTGCTTCAGGAAATTGGCATCATCGCGATCGCCATAATCTTCCCGACAGTGGGCACCGCGACTTTCCTGGCGATTCAGAGCGCTGGTCAAAATCAACTCACCGACAATGGTCAAACTGCGAAGTTCTAACGCTTCCACAATTTCCGTATTCCACAACTTCCCTTTGTCATCTAAATAAATTTGTTCGTAGCGCTGCTGAATCTCTTGCAACTTCTCTAACCCCGTCTGCATCAGAGATTCGCTGCGAAATACGCCACAATATTCGCTCATGCAGTCTTGAAACGCTTGGCGGACTTCGCCGATGCGAGAGGAACCGTTGCGATCGAGCAGGGATTGAATTTCTTGGTGGGCGTCTTTCAGATAGCGTTGCTCGTTAACCGAGGGCAGTTTGCGGTTTTGCACGTAGCGGGCGATCGCCGCCCCGGTGAGTTTTCCATACACCACGCACTCCAGCAAGGAATTGCTCCCCAGGCGGTTTGCCCCATGCACGGACACGCAAGCGGTTTCCCCCGCCGAGAAAAACCCTTCCACCAATCCATCCGGACCGCTACGCACCTGTCCTTCGGTATTGACGGGAATCCCCCCCATCGAGTAATGGGCGGTGGGACGCACCGGCATGGGTTCATGTACCGCATCGATCCCCAGCAGACGGTGCGCTTCTTCCCAACAAAACGGAATCCGGTCCATAATTTTTTCCCGTCCCATGTGGCGCAGGTCGAGAAATACGCAAGGGCCTCCACTCCCCCCGTCGGGATGTACCCCGCGACCGGCGCGAATTTCCCGGGTGATGGCGCGGGAGGTAATGTCGCGCGGGGCGAGTTCCATGCGACTGGGGGCATAATTCGCCATGAAGCGATCGCCGTCACTATTAATCAAATACGCCCCTTCCCCGCGCACTGCTTCGGAAATTAACACCCCGACTGGATACAACCCGGTGGGATGAAATTGCACGAATTCCATATCCTGCAAGGGCACTCCCGCTAACGCTGACATGGCTAACCCGTCGCCGGTGGAGGCAAAATCATTGGAGGTGGTATTAAACACTCGTCCGTACCCCCCGGTGGCAAACATCACCACTTTGGCGCGCACTACTTCGATATGACCATCCACCAGACGGTACATCACCAACCCTTTGGCCACTCCGTCTTCTAAAATCAGGCGCATGACGTACCATTCGTCATAAATCCGCACCCCATACCGCCCCAGGTTATTCACCAATTCGTGCAACATGGCATGCCCGGTTTTATCGGCGGCGTAGCAGGTGCGGTTGTGGCTGTGTCCGCCAAAGGCTCTCTGGGCAATGCGTCCATCGGCCAACCGGGAAAACATCACGCCCATGTGTTCTAGGTCGATGACTACATCGGGCGCTTCTTTGGTGAGAATTTCTACCGCATCTTGGTCGGCGAGGTAGTCGGATCCTTTGACGGTATCGAAAGCGTGCGCTTCCCAGCTATCCTGCGAATCTACATTTTTTAGGGTGGCTGCGATCCCGCCTTGCGCCGCTACGGAATGGGACCGAATCGGGTGGGTTTTGGCCACTACGGCTACATCTAAGCTGGGATCGATACGCCCGATTTCTACGGCGGCGCGACACCCGGCAAGTCCACCACCTACGATAATAACGTCGTGTTCTAGCATTTCTGTGTCGGTTCTATTTCTTTTATTTAACCCACGTTTAATTGAATTGAAATTCAATCCGGGGAAAGGGATTCGTTTCGAGGGTACAACATTTTTCACCCTCTATTCCAGTGCCGGTCAAGATGCGATCGCCGGTTTGTGCGCTCAAAAAAAATTCCCCACCCAAGGGCGAGGAGTTTTTACTTGGGTTTGGCGATCGCCGCTTCTGGCGGCACAATCCATTGAGATGTCCGCCGGGGGTTGTGGTTTGCTCGGAGTCGGCGGCGATCGCGCTGCGTTTTTTCCTTCCCGGGTGCTTTTCGGATTTAGCTTGGTGCTTGGGCGGGATTACTGCTGGGAACATTTCTAGATTCGGATCCGGCGGGTTGGGTGGCGCTGTCTACCGGGTTGAGTTCGATGTGATTGAGCAAGGTGGTGACAAAGGCAAACACCAGAAATGGCAAGGATAAGACGAGAATCAGTCCTACGGTGGCGAGGGCGTAGATTTGGCGCTCGGTACTCCATAATGCTAATGCGGAGGCCAAACTGAGGAAAATCACGATTAACCAAATGATGATTTGTCCGTAGATATCCCCAAAGGTTAGGGTGCAGCTAAGCCGGTATTTTTGCAGATTTTTCATAAATCATTGCCTCTCAAATGCTAATTGTCAGATACTAAGGTACTATTTTGACGCAATTTGCATCGATGTCTAAAGATTTTTAACGGATTTGCAACATCACTTTACAATTGGCTTATCTTTGCTGCCTCGAGAAATATCCGGGGATTGCGAGGGGCTTGGTTCCTTTAAGCGAGAGGCTTTGCCCGCTTTTGAGCTGGGGGATGAC
The DNA here is from genome assembly GCF_055795085.1 of Phormidium sp. CCY1219. Taxonomy (NCBI): domain Bacteria; kingdom Bacillati; phylum Cyanobacteriota; class Cyanophyceae; order Oscillatoriales; family Oscillatoriaceae; genus Phormidium; species Phormidium sp. CCY1219. The sequence goes on from NZ_JAYFEQ010000530.1 coordinate 13,854, forward strand.
AGGGGCAAAATTGGCTCGAAAAAAGCCTTTCTCGGGAGTCGCGATCGCCCTTTAATTGTTACAAAATTTTACATCCATTCCGGCGTTGCTTCAGGGTTGGGGGATTTTACGGCGTGGTTGTGGGTTGTTTGCGCCGCAATGAGTGCTCGGCAACTGGCCGATCCACCGGAAGAAGAGGGTTTGAAGGTTATAAAAAGGGAGTTCGAGGGTGCAAGGTTTCGGCGATCGCCGGAAAAAAAGCTAGCAGATCTAGGGGCTAAAAATGTAAGCTATATTACAAAATACAGTGAATTTTTGCCGCAATAATTTATAAAAAAGCAGGTGATTTCCATCGCCAATTCGGCAACTCTGTTAAGGAAAGTTAACTAAAATTACAAAAAACTCGGAACTATAAAATTTTCCCTAAGAAAACCCGGAGGGATAGAAAAGTTGGGATAAGGTAAGAAGCAAGCAGGTTGAGAGAAAATGTCCTATGGAACCAGTCATAGCTGCAGTAGCATTAATCGCGGTAGTTTGTTGGGCTTTAAGCCTCAACGAACAGCCTTGCGCCCCGATCGCGCCTGAGATAGAAGCGAGCGATCGCTTGTCTGTGACATCGCCGCAATCGAATCTAGTCTCGGGAATTGCCACTGCCACGGAGTCGGATAAATCGGATAAAATCGAATATAGCGAGCCGAGGGAGGAAAAACCGACGGGGACTTATGAAGAGTGGAAGCAAGAAGGCGATCGCTTGCGGTTGCAGAAAGCCTATATTCCGGCGATCGCCGCTTACGAACGCGCATTGATCCTCAAACCCAATGCGTCTTATGTCTGGCAACAGCGGGGTGAGGCGCTGAAGCGATTGCAACTGTACGAAGAAGCGATCGCCTCTTATCGCAAAGCTATTGAAGTCAGTGCCAATCCGATTTCGCGTTACCAAGGTTGGAATGGTTTAGGGGCATTGCTATTCACCCTCGAACAATATGAAGAATCGATTTTTGCCTACAAGCAAGCCTTAGCCTTGTGCCCCAATGGCATGGGTTCGCCTCATATTTTGGAAATGGAAGGAATTGCCTGGTCGAAGTTAAATCGCTTCCACGAAGCGGGGGATTGCTACACGCAAGCCTATGATAAAGCCGTAGAACTCTCGGAAAGCACGTTCGGAAAATTCAATTCCCTCGCCTAAGAATACTTGAGGAAGCCAATATGAGTGCAACTGGGAACTCCAAACCGATAACATGTGGGTGGGCGATGGTTAACTCCCTGCACAACACAACATGACATCCAAGGGGAGTTCTCTCAATTATTATCTAATTGCAAATCCACCCTCGACAATGCCCATTTTCCAAATCCCTAAAGAGACGCGCCGAGGCGCGTCTCTTCTGTTGCAGGGGGGGTGGGCAACGAGTTGCCCACCCTACGACTTGCAGTAAAAGCATTTCAGTCGGTTTCAACCGAATGCAATGTTGTGAGATGGGGGGATTTATCCCCCGTTGGGTGTTGCAACTGGTGCAAGATATGGGTTATACAGCACTCAGCGATGGTTCGGCGGACAAGCGAGACTCGATCTGCGTCCCATCTAAAGCGCGACCGATAAACACCAGTTGCGTATGACGGGCTGATTCGGCTTGCCAGGGGCGATCGTAGAAATATTCAAAGCGGTTGCCTACCCCTTGTACCACCAGGCGCATGGGTTTATTCGGCACGGAAACAAACCCTTTAATCCGATAAATTTCCTGCTGTTGCACCAGTTCTCGTAACTGCGCCACCAGGGATTTCGGGTCAAAGCTGCGATCGAGACTCACATTCACCGAGGTGATGTCATCGTCATGTTCGTGCTCTTCCTCGGTGTCGTGATGGCTGGGACGAGTTTCTAAATTATCTTCCACTGCAGCATTGAAGCCAAGCAGCAAATCCGCACTCACATCGCGACTTTCGCAGGGCACGATTTTGACGCTGGGGGGCAGTTGACTTCGCAACCAGTGGATAACTTTGGTTTGGGTTTCGGCGCTGACTAAATCTACTTTGGTCAGCAGTACCAAGTCCGCACAAGCGAGCTGATCTTCAAACAGTTCCTCGATCGGGGTTTCATGTTCCAGGTTCGGATCCGCTTGGCGCGCTTGCTCGATCGCCTCGATATCCCCCACCAGGGTTCCGGCGGCGATCGCCTCACAATCCACCACCGTCACGACGCCATCCACCGTGGCACCGGTGCGAATTCCCGGCCACCGGAAGGCTTGCACCAAGGGTTTGGGTAACGCTAACCCCGAGGTTTCGATCAAAATCGCATCCAGTTGGTCTTTGCGCTTTAGCAATTCCTGCATGGTGGGCAAAAATTCTTCTTGCACGGTACAACACAGGCAGCCATTGGTCAACTCCACAATGTTCCCCTCGCCGGTTGCGCTTGACTCTTCTTCGCACACTTGGCAAGATTTGAGAAACTCTCCATCAATGCCCACTTCGCCAAATTCGTTGACGAGGACCGCAATGCGCCGCCCTTGAGTGTTTTGCAGTAAGTGACGAATGGCGGTAGTTTTGCCAGCGCCGAGAAATCCAGTAATGACCGTAACGGGTAATTTGTGCATCGATATTCCTCCTGAGGATAACAATAAACCTGATTTGTCGGGTGGGCAATGCCCACCATCCCCTATCTGTCTGATGGCCTCTCGTTGAAAATTCTGGGTAACATCAAGTAAAAACGCAATAAATCGGCGTCGATACAGTAAAATTCACCCATCGCTTTCACCACGAAACGAATCGGGGGCGTTTCTCTCACTAATCGAACCCACCTGGGAAAGGCTAGCCTGTAGCGAGAATACCTCACTTAAACCGATTCGGCAGTTGGCGAGGCAACCGTCACCGACGAGAGGGGCGGAATTTTGGCCAACACCCCTTTTTTCAAAGCTTCGGGTCGCTCGGACCAGGGAAGTTGTCCGTCGGGTTTGGCGACATACTGTGCGGCACAGGCTAACACTGCTGTGGGGGTACACTCTTCCGTGGCGGGTAAGTCGCCGAACAGGTAAGTATATTTCCCGGGGGCAGAAAAGGCCACGGTACAGGCGTGAGTGCAACCGCTCATGCAGGCGACCGGTTGCAGGGAAACGCGATCGCGCAATTCCCACTTTTCGTGCAGGGTAGTGAGCTGTGCGAGCAGTTGTTCGCCGCCGCTGGTGCCGACTCGCTGCCCGTTTTTCCACGTGCTGGCGCAGGTGGTACAAACAAACACAGTATGGGTTTGATTCATGGCTCGACTTTTCCTAATAAAAATCAACGGGTTAACAAGTGTAAGAAAATTTATAGCTTATTGGGTTGACTCACTGGGGTTGGGTTGTAAAGAGGCGATTCATCGCCTTTCTCCGGGGAGTCGGTAATTTTATCTCCATTCCTCCAGTTGGGACATTCTTTCTTGCCATTCTCGAACGGTTTTCGGGGGAGTACCATAGCGCAACCGCATCTGCGGGGGTAACGCTTGCCAAACTTCCCATAAAATCGGGAAACCGAGTTGCAATTGTTCCAGAATATCGCGGCGATCGAAGATATCGGTTGCTTCTCCTTCCATCACCAATTGACCCCGATGCAAGATAAATATCCAATCGGCCCATTCATAGGCTAAATTTAAGTCATGGGTGGCCATCACAATGGTGGTGCCGGCTGCATGAATGCGATCGAGTTGGGCAATCAGATGTCGCGTCTGCATTTTATCTAAATACGCCGTGGGTTCGTCGAGTAATAATAGTTCCGGTTGCAGGGCCATGACGCCGGCGAGGGCGACGCGGCGTTTTTGTCCTAAACTCAGGTGATGCAAGGGGCGATCGCCTAAGCTTTGCAAGCCAAAATCCGCGATCGCTCGTTCTTGCCTTTTGTGGATTTCTGCTGGCGCTAATTTTAGGTTACATAATCCATAGGAAATATCCTCCGCCACCGTACCGGCAACTAATTGTTGTTCTGGATCTTGAAACGCCAGTCCGATTCGCTCTCGCCAGCGCTTTAATCGGTGGCGATCGTAGGTCAACGCTTCCCCGCGCCATGCAATCGTTCCCTTTTCCAGTTTGTGCAACCCATCCGCTAGCAATAACAAGGTGGATTTACCACAACCATTTTGTCCCACCAACGCACTTTTTTTTTCCGCCGGTACCGACAGGCTGAGTCCGTTTATGGCAGGGGTTTCTCCCCCGGGATAGCGGTAGTAAACCTCCTCAAATTTTAGCAGCGGATGGTTCATCATTTTGCCTTAATCTGACGCGCGGTGGATACCGAATATGCGATATTAACTGACACGCATCCAGACCTCCAATCCCCCTAATACAATACAGCCGATCGCCGCTTCTAAAGCATATCGTTTAGAATAGCACGATTGCCGGAGGGATTCAACCCGAAATTCGCCTTCAAATCCTCGGGCGGCGACGCCCAAAGAAAACTGTTGATAGCGCTGCAAACTGCGGGCCAGCAATTGACTGACGAGCAAACTAATGCTGTGCATCGATCGCGTCCAACTGCGGTATCCCCCCCGGGCTTCCTGTGCGGTTTTTAACTGATAAGCAGTTTGCAGCAGAATAAACACAAAACGGTACATTAATAACAACAATTCCCCCAGCAGGGCGGGCATTCCCAGGCGGCGGAAGGTCTGCAACAATTGAACAAACGGCACGGTTAACAGCAGAAATAACAAGCAACTGATGCTCGCCAAACTGCGGATGGCAATTAAAGCGGCTTGTCCGATACCGCTGCGACTGATATAAACGTACCATTGCCCGAAGTTGGCTCCCTTCCAGGCATCGCTGGCGATGATTTTTATCTGCGCCGAGGACACAATTTGCACCGCCAAAGCGGGCAAGCTCATTAACAGAAATACCGACATGACTGCCATCAGTTTCCAATACACTCGCGGGGGAATTCTCGCATAGGCCAATATCCACAGTGCCATCCAAATCGCGATCGCAATTTGAGTGGGAGGATGGGCGATCGCTGCAATTGCCAACAACACTACTGCGAAAATTAACTTCTGTTCTGGTGGCAAACTAGACAGACGATTTCTATAAGCGAGGGTATCGATTTCCAGATGCATTCTGCCGAGTTTACTGCCCCAGAGTCGGTGAGTGTCATCACGAGAACTTTTATTTTAACCGATGTTGCGATCGCCCTTTAAATACTCCGATCGCATAGCCGATGGTTCCCGCGCCAATTGCCGCTTGCAAGGCAAATAACAGACTTTCCGTTTCGCCTCCGGGCGGTTCGACAATCGGGCCAAACCAAGGCTCGTACTCGGGCTTAACTTCGCCGATCGCTTCTTCTGCTTGTCCATCTGCTCCGCCGAATTCCGAATCGCGAATTACAATCAATGGAATGGTGGCAAGCAGGATAACGCCAGCGAGCAATAGCCAATTATTCCATCTGGTTTTTGAAGCATTCACGGCTTATCCTCCTCGTTTGATGGGTTTCAAAACTTCCAGGTCTTCTCGGTTATAAGATTCTAACCAATTCCACACCATTACGGTGAGCAATCCTTCACTAATTGCCAGGGGAATTTGCGTCAGGGCAAAGATGCCGGCAAATTTGAGAAATGAGGCAAAAATGCCTCCCACGGGAGCGGGAAATGCCAGGGCCAGTTGAATGGAAGTGACCAAATAAGTAGTCAAATTAGCCAGTGCTGCACCGAGAAAAATGGCCACCTGATTTTTACCGGTGCTGGTGGCGATCGCGCGATAAACGCCATAGGCGACAAACGGTCCGACTACTGCCATTGAAAAGGCATTTGCTCCTAGGGTGGTTAAGCCCCCATGCGCCAATAGTAGGGCTTGAAACAACAAGACTAACGTGCCGAGAACTGCCATTGTTAGCGGACCAAATAACATGGCTCCCAATCCGGTACCGGTGGGGTGGGAAGAGCTTCCCGTCACCGAAGGAATTTTTAAGGCGGAAAGGACAAAGGTAAATGCACCGGCGAGGGCGAGGAGCAGTTTCATTTCCGGATTTTCTCGTACTATGCGGTTGAGCGATCGCAACCCTAAAACGAAAAATGGCAGAAACACGACCCACCAAAAAATTGCCCAGCCTACGGGTAAAAATCCTTCCATAATATGCATGGCTTGGGCGGGTTTTGGATACAAAACCGTGACGCCAAATCCCACGCCGAATAGGAGGAATTGCGCGAAACCCCGGGGGTTAAAAACAGACGCTAACTTTTGCTTCATGTTGTTGCTTACTGGCTCAAAGAGAGAGAAAGTGCAGGTTCGTAATCCGGGTTTGGGTTGCCCGGATTTCCCCGACCCACGAACGGCGGATCCATTGTGAGTTTGAGTTCAAACAATCGAGCGATCGCCTCGACGGATGGTTGTGGGGGGAGTTTGAAACGCGGGAGTTTTGTGAGGGCTTTCCCGATAGGCATCGCCAAATCTCACCCGTGGCGACAGATATTTTTTCTGCCCTACTGCCCCCACAGGGAACGAATGCTGTCCGAATCAGTTATATTTAAGCCCCAAAAACGCGCTTTTTTACCACAAAAAAAAACTGCCCTGGGGTCAGAAAAATCCGATGCATGTCAAACGAGGCACCATCACGAGCCAGTGCCGCGATCGCCGTTACCCATTTTTGCTGTCGCGATTCCATTCTCATCCGTACCTCGCAGATGAATTCAAAAGTTTACCATCCTGTCGGCGGGTATTCTGACTCAGAGACCGAATGGGAAGCGCGCTGTTTGACGTTCAGACCCATCCCTCTCATTACAGCTGCGGGACAGCGCCGGACTTTGCACCGGACTTTCCCCCTGTTGTCTGATGGCTGACCCCCATCAGAACCGACATTAAGAACATATCTTATCATACCGAGGCGATTTTTCTAGAGCGCTCTATCAATTTTTTTGAGGGGGTGCTGCAGGTGTGCTGGATGGAGACGGGCAAAAAAAAGGCGAACGCCGGGTTCGCCTGTATCCTCGCTTTTCTGAGTGCTTTTAAATCCCTACGCCGGGGGCTGCAGGGTGAAGCGATCGTACAATATAAAGGCGCTGCGGCGAGGGCGATGCAGAACCCCCTCCCGTTCGAATCGCTGCAGGAGGCGGGTGACGGTGACGCGCGAGATGGCGATCGCTTCGCCGATTTCCTGATGCGTCAGGGGCACCTCAACTAACTGCCCCCCTTCCACAGGACGGCCAAATTTGCCCCCTAACCAAAATAAAAATTGCAGTAAGCGGCGATCCACTTGTTTGGAATGAATGATGCTCAAGAGTTGTTCGGTTTGCTGGGCGTGGGTGCGGATGGCGTCTAAGGATTGGGGCCACTGTTGGGCGGAAATCATGCTGACTTCCACATCGCTTAAGCATTCGAGTTGATAGCCTTTGATGCAAGACACGGGTTGTCCCACCACATCCCCCGGTCCCCAATAGCCGGTGGCGATCGCGCTACCTTCTTCACTCCAAGTCATGCTGCGGACAATGCCACGTTCGATTTTCCACAGCACGTCTTTCCATAGGGGAATCAAGTCTTTGCGGCTAAAGGTTCGCCGCGCCGGTAGAGCTGAAACGGAAGCCAAAGATGCAATGGTCATCATAAAACTGTGATTTGATAAGTTATCTCGAAATTGTCAGGTTCGGTCACGATCGCAGGAGGCGAACTGCAATCGATTTTGCTGGGTCAACTGGGATCCGTTTTTTCAGCTACGGCAATCCCACCCCGCCTCCCTCTCGTCCTCGGGGTATTTATTCTCCCGGCGTCGAGTTCTGACCGATTCCCAATTGTTTTTTCGTTTTTTTCAGGTTTTTCCAAAGCGTTTTGATTTCTTGGTACGCCTCTTCCGGCGCTAACTTTCCCCCCGTTTCCAGGCCGCTAATCAAACTCACCCGATGGGCAAATTCCTGCAAATTGGCATTAAACATCATGTTTTCTGGGGTGAATTCGCCATAGTAGCGACTTCTAGGATGTAAAAAGTTAAACTTGTCTGTCATGGCTTTACTCCAACCTTGTCCCTTTCTATCTACTGGAAAATCAGGACGGCTACCGGAATTCACCGATAAAGTAACCCGGCCACCATTTCAATAATGGGGGAAAAAGGTTCCATCTAGCAACAACCGCGAGCGATCGCCCTTGCGGATCTCGCCTCGGGGGGTTTGGCGATTCGGTTGCTCATTGCATTCCATTGTTCTTGCCTTCATCTAACAAAAAAGTCAATCGACTGTCAGTGAAATTTACATCGCACAACCTCCTGATACTGTCTGATTTCCTCTCAATTTATCTCACGGGAATCGATTTAAAATCAATCAAAAGGTAGATTATTCAGTAGCTTGCGGGTGTTACGTATTTTTCACATTTTTGTAAAGGATTTGCAATTTGAGAGCAAAGAGGTACCCACAATAGCATTCCGAGGCAGAGAATTGCGATCGCGCGGGGGAAACCCCACGCGGCGGCTAAGACAGAACACCCTGATGGTGAAAGGGGGTTTCGGTGGATCCATCTGGTGCCAGAGACATTCACTCTGTCACCAAACGATCGCTCATTCCGTCCCTTGGGAATTTCCCCTCGGGGTGGGCGATCGCCCTCGGGAACGAGCCGTCTCGGAACGCAAAACAGTTGCATGCAGGCACTTTGGCCGTTTTGCCCACCGCTGCAACTGTAGATGATTTCCGTTTGATTATCCCATAAATCTAAATATTTTACATCATCAGACCGGTAGACTTTCATCTATCTCAGGGTAGAATTAGCCTATACGGAGATTGTCCGATCGCTCACCCATCCGTGGGCGCTGACTGGAGATAAACGCAAAGCAACCATCGCGAATGAATAATTTAGAGCTAGAACGACAAACCGGCAAAATAGTTCGCGCGATAATGACCCGCAACCGGGCGATCGCCGCTGACGCGATCCAACATCTGAAAACCCAGATGAGTCCCGCCGATTTCATCGGTGTGATGCTCGTCAGTATCGAGCGCTTGGTGTGGTTTGAACCCGAGACGGTTTCCTGGGCGATCGAAAATGCAATTCCTCAAGATGTAACCCGGGAAATCCAAACCCTAACGCGCCATTCTCTCTACAAACAATTAATTGGCAAAGGATTCATGCCCGGAATCGATTTTAGTGTGAACCAACAAGGGGAACTGCTGTTAAACCAAAAAGCCAAAAAAGCCGCATCCGCCGGCTACTTCAAATCATCCCCAATCCAACGCTAAAAACTCGGTTTTCTCCCATGTTTCAAAATGGATGTTAACTCGTTCCCCCCAGGGGGGAACGCCTCTCTCGCCTTACCGCTTCCCCCCAATCTTATCGGTGTTTATGGCTCAAAAGGCTGGTAGGTACCCCCGAGGTTTTCCACCAAAGTGCGGGTATTGGACACCATCATTTTGATATAGGAATCCCCCTCGCTACCTGGGGAACCAATCGAATCCGAATACAATTCGCGATCGGCTAATTTAACATTTGCTTCTTCCGCTACAGTAGCAATCAACTTCGGATTAATAGTGGTTTCGGCAAAAATAGTCGGCACCTGCGCCTGGACGATTTTCTCCACCAAATTCGTCACTGTCTGGGCGCTGGGTTGTTCCTCAGTGCTGATGCCAATTAAAGTGCCGAGGGTTTCGAGTCCATAGGCTTGGGAATAATATGCAAACGCATCGTGGGTAGTCACCAGTAAGCGGTTCTGCGGCGGAATGGTGGCAATTCGCTCGACAATCCAGCGATCGAGCTGTTGCAATCTCGCCTTGTATTGCGCGGCGTTTTCGGCAAACACTTCCGCATCTTCCGGGGAAATTTCAATTAAGGCATCGCGAATGGCGTTAACCATGACGATCGCATTTTCCACATCGCCCCACACGTGGGGATCCGGTTCGGTGGCCCCAACGTATTCCATTTCCAGAGAGGGCACCTGCTCTCCCACGGCTAACTTTGCCGCACCCACTCCCGCCGCATTCATCAGCTTAATCAGCTCTGGCTCTAGATTGTAGCCGTTATAGAGAATTAAATCCGCTTCCTCGAAGGCGATCGAGTCTTCCGGAACGGGTTCGTAAATGTGGGGATCCGCACCGGGTTCGAGAATGCCTGTCAGTTGGATTTCGTTGCCGGCGATCGCCTCAGTTAAGTTGGTGAGGATGGTGCTGGTGGAAACCACCTGCGGATCCTCGTCGCCTGTTTGCGCGCCAGAATTGACCTGCGGTTCCGTGCAACTGGTTAACCACCACCCGAGAAATACCCCCACTGCTAGATGCCACAAGGCTTTCGGGGGTTGAAAATAAAAAGCAGAAGGGGAGAATCTCGAATCAGTGCTAGACCCCAATTGTGCATCGGAACTCTTCCGGTGAGCGATCGCTTTCATCATTGCTTCACATTTCTTTTCACATTTCTTTCATATTTATCTCATATTTTGCTCATTTTTGTCATAAGCTGGGATAGAAGACCCCATTAAATTTTTCAAATGAACATCAAACCTTTATCTCCCAAAACCCCCGCCACTCAAAGACTCGACCTGGGAACTTCTCGCCCCAGAGATTCCCAAGGGATCGGCATCAGTCATCTGGGGGTCGCCTACCGCCAAGTCACCGCGATCGCCGATGTGAACTGCACGATCCGCCCCGGGCGACTCACCGGCATCATCGGTCCGAATGGCGCGGGCAAAAGCACCTTAATGAAAGCCATGCTTGGATTAACCCCCGTAACTCGCGGATCGGTGCTTTATCGCGCCCAACCCCTAATGAACCAACGAAATCGGGTAGCATACGTGCCCCAGCGATCGCAAATTGACTGGACCTTTCCCGCCACGGTGTGGGATGTGGTAATGATGGGAAGAGTGAAAAAAATCGGCTGGTTCCGTCGCTACAGCGCCGTCAGTCGCCGGATTGCCGCCACGGCATTAGAACGGGTGAGCATGAGCCATTTTAAACATCGCAAAATTGGCGAACTCTCCGGGGGTCAGCAACAGCGCGTGTTTCTCGCCCGATCGCTCGCCCAAGAAGCAGATATTTACTGCTTTGACGAACCCTTTGTCGGCATCGACCAAAAAACTGAAGCGGTTATCTTCGATATTTTTCACGAACTTGCCGCCACAGGCAAAATCGTCCTGGTGGTCAATCACGATTTAGGCGAATCGATTACCCATTTTGACGATTTGATTTTGCTCAATCGCGAGTTAATTGCCTGTGGCATCCGCCAACAAGTCCTCACCCCAGACAATATGTACCGCGCCTATGGCGGACAAGTTTCTTTCTTTTCCGATGTCGCCGCTTAATGTAGCCTGATTCTCTATTTTCCCCGCTTATGCTAGACGGATTACTCGAACCCCTGCAATATAGTTTCATGCAGCGATCGCTAATTGTCGCCATTCTGGTGGGTTTAATTTGTGCGGTGGTTGGCAGCTATCTGATGGTGCAGCGATTGGCATTATTAGCCGATGCGATTAGCCACTCGGTACTACCCGGATTGGCGATCGCGTTTATGGTGGGTGCTAATATCTTTGTCGGTGCCTTTATCGCCGGGGTACTCAGTACCGGCATTATTGCCTGGATTCGGCGGCGATCGCCTATCAAAGAAGATGCCGCAATGGGCATAGTCTTATCCGCATTTTTTGCCCTCGGCATCACCCTGATTACCCTCATCCAAAAAGATAATAAAATCGACCTCAATCACTTTTTATTCGGCAACATTCTCGGCGTGACGGCGGGGGAAGTGCGCGAAACTGCCATCATTGCTGTAGTGATTTTGCTGGTGGTGATTCTGTTGTACAAAGAACTGTTATTTTACAGTTTTGATGCCTTGGGTGCGGAAGCGGCAGGTTTACCGGTTAATTTGCTCAATTTTGGCTTAATGGTTTTGATTGCCATGACGGTGGTTGCTAGTATGAAAGCCGTGGGAGTGGTGCTGGTGTTATCCTTAATTATTACTCCCGCCGCCACCGCTTATTTGTTGGTGCCGCGCTTGCATCAAGTGATGGTTGTGGGTGCAGGGGTAGGGATGCTTTCGAGCATTAGCGGCATGTATCTGAGCTACTATCAAAACATTCCCTCCGGTCCGGCGATCGTCCTCGTGGCATCCAGTTTTTTCCTGCTGGCACTGTTATTTAGTCCCAGTCAAGGAATTTTGACTCATCCCCAGGCGAATACCGGCGAGTCGGCGTTGTGGCGCGAAATCAAAGGGTTATTTCAGCATCAGCGTTAGTCTTAAAATTTTATAAGGTTTTCCCGGCGGTACCCAGTGCCGCTGTTTTTTTGCTATCATACCTGAAAGTTTATTCATGTATTGTAATATATCGGTAAAAAAATGAGCGATCGCAGTTCTGCCAAATCTGGCTGTTGTAGTTGCAGTGGGGAGACAGACAATCAAACGGCTAACCCGAATCAAACCCAAGAAAAAGAAGAAGACTTGCAAGGAAAAGCACTTTCCATCGGAGTGGTGGTGGGTTTATTCCTGTTGGGGTTAATCTGGAGAGAAACGTTACAGGAGACTCCGTATCATATTGGCGAATATCTGGTTTTTATTCCCGCTTATCTTATTAGCGGATGGAACGTTTTGTGCAATGCGGGGCGCAATATTCGGCGCGGGCGAATTTTTGATGAAAATTTCTTGATGACGGTGGCAACTTTAGGCGCGATCGCCATCCATGAATTACCCGAAGCGGTGGGCGTCATGTTATTCTATCAAGTGGGAGAATTTTTCCAAGAAAAAGCCGTCAGTCGCTCTCGTCGGTCGATTAAATCCTTGCTAGAAGTTCGTCCCGATCGCGCCACCCTTCAGAAGAACGGACAACTGCAAGAAGTCTCCCCAGAACAAGTGGATATCGGCGACATTATTCTCGTCAAACCTGGGGAAAAAATCCCCTTAGATGGCAAAGTTCTCGAGGGCATCTCTCAAGTGGAAACTTCCGCCTTAACCGGGGAATCGGTGCCCCGGAAAGTGCGCGAAGGCGAAATGGTTTTAGCCGGCATGGTCAATCAATCCAACACCCTGCGGATTCGCGTTACCAAACCCTTCGCCGAATCTTCCATTTCCCTGATGTTAGAATTAGTGGAAAATGCCAGAAGTAAAAAGGCGAAAACCGAAAAATTTATCACCCGATTTGCCCGCTACTATACCCCCGTGGTAGTGGCGATTTCTCTGCTCACCGCACTGTTACCGCCGCTTTTCATTCCCGGCGCAACTTCCCAGGAATGGATTTACCGGGCATTAGTGATTTTAGTGATTTCTTGTCCCTGCGGATTGGTGATTAGTATTCCCTTGGGATATTTTGGCGGAGTTGGCGCGGCGGCGAAACGGGGAATTTTAGTGAAAGGCTCGACATTTTTAGATAGTTTAACCCAAATCGGTACGGTGGTCTTTGACAAAACCGGCACCCTGACGAAAGGGGTATTTCAAGTTCAGGAAATCGTGCCGAAAAATGATTGGAACGCGGAAGAATTGCTCGAAATTGCTGCTAACGCAGAGTTACATTCCAATCATCCAGTAGCGAAATCCATCCGCGATGCTTATGGCAAAACTCTCGATCCGGATCGGGCAAGCAAGTCGGAAGAAATTGCCGGCGAGGGGATTCGGGCGTTGGTTGGCGATCGCACCATTCTCGTCGGCAATTCGCGGTTGATGGCGCGAGAAAAAATTGCCTGCTCCTCGCCAGAGAGTTTGGGAACCGTGGTGCATGTGGCGGTGGACAATTCCTATGCGGGATATCTGGTGATTGCGGATGAAATTAAAGAAGATGCGGCGGCGTCGATTGAATGGCTCAAACGTCAAGGGGTCGATCGCGTGATGATGCTCACCGGGGACAATCGTACCGTGGCGGAGAAAGTGGCATCGCAATTGCAGTTAGATTCCTATTATGCCGAATTATTGCCCGAAGGAAAAGTAAAGGCGATCGAAAAGCTATTATCCACCAGGGATACAAACCGCAAACTGGCGTTTGTCGGCGATGGAATTAATGATGCAGCGGCGATCGCGAGAGCGGATATCGGCATCGCAATGGGCGCGTTAGGTTCCGATGCGGCAATTGACACCGCAGATGTGGTGATGATGACTGATGCACCATCAAAAGTACCAGAAGCTATGCAAATCGGCAGAAAAACGCGCCAAATTGTCTGGCAAAATATCGCCTTTGCCCTGACAATTAAAGCAGGGTTTATCGCCTTGGGCGCGGTGGGTTTAGCCTCCATGTGGGCGGCGGTTTTTGCTGATGTGGGGGTGGCACTGTTGGCAATCCTCAATGCCATGCGATTGTTGAAATTGAAGTAAGGAAAAATCATAAAAAGCGGGCAATTAAAATCGCGCCGAGGCAAAGGCATTCGTCCGCCTAGGCAGAGGATGAAAATGCTTTTACCGAGGCTTTGCTTCCCCATCAAAACTAAGCAAAATTATTCAAAACTGTTGGTTTTCAATTCGCTGCAAAAGGCGGTTGATTTCATCTACAGCGGGGCGGTTATTGAGCTGTAGGTACAAGGTTCGGGCTTTTTTCAAAGGCGCGATCGCTTCGGAAAGTTTCCCTTGGTTTAACAAGGCTAAAGCAAAATTATAATGGCAATCCGGAATATTGGGATTGAGAAAAATTGCCTCTTGAAACGCATCTGCCGCTTCGGGAAATCGACCCAAGGAACCGAAAGCGCTGCCGAGATTGTTATGGGTTTCCCAATTGCGCGGATTGATTTCAATCGCGCTTTCAAAGGCATCAACTGCTGCGGAAAAGTCGCCGAGGGAGGCGTAAGCAATGCCGAGGTTATTGTAGGCATTTTCATAGTCGGGATAGAGTTCGATCGCTCGCTGAAATGCGGCGATCGCTTCGATAAATCTTCCCTGACTCGCCCAATCTACCCCGAGGTTATTGTAAACTTCTGCCTCTTGCAGATCTGTGGGACTCGGTGATGGGTTTCTCTGTTGCACCAAGGGTGGCGTTTCCCGGGAGAGGGTCGGCTGACTAACTAAGGTGAGACAGCACGCCGAGACGCCAATCGCGAGGGATTGTCGCATCGGCAAAATAAACGAGTCGATTGATATCACTTAAGTATGCTTCTCCGACGCAACTGCTGGAACTTGTGTGAGTTGCCAAACCAGAGGGCGATCCGGAACAAGCTTTTCGCGATCTCAACTTCCACGGCGATCGCGCTTCATTACTGATGCCAATGGCGCTACTATAACAAAAGTTAACATTTTACTCAGCGTTTAGACAAGTCACCGTTATGGCAGTTCAAGTTGGAGACAAAGCGCCGGACTTTTCCTTACCCGCCCACACCGGCGAAACCGTCAGTTTCAGCGATTTTATCGGCAAAAAAAGCGTCGTCTTGTACTTCTATCCGAAAGACGACACCCCCGGATGCACGAAAGAATCTTGCGCCTTCCGCGATCGCTACGAACAGTTTCAGCAAGCCGGCGCGGAGGTCCTCGGCGTCAGCAGCGACTCGGTGGAATCTCACCAAAACTTTAGCGCCAAGTACAATTTGCCCTTTACTTTATTGAGCGATCGCGGGCAAAAACTTCGCAAACTCTATGGGGTTCCTTCCACCCTGGCGATCCTTCCCGGGCGGGTCACTTATGTGATAGACAAACAGGGGATCGTCCGCCACATCTTTAATTCGATGATGAATTTTAACGCTCACGTGGAAGAATCCCTCAAAACCTTGGGCGAAATTGAAAGCGCAACGGTTTAAACCGCAAACCTTTGCTTGGTTTATCGCGCGGGATGCGACAATCGTCGTATCCCTCTGTTTTTGCCCGCCACTTCCACTCAGTTATCCCCTGTCTCCATCCGGCGATCGCGTGGGTTCTGGTTTTTGGCTAAAATTTCCCCTATTATACCAAATTTTTCCGAAATTGCAAGCATTTAAAATCAAGTCAAATCAACCCCACCAATGCTTTGGCAACTCTCCCCTCTTGCTATCCGAGTTTGCTCGCCGATTCTTTATCTAAAAATAAAATTGCCTGGGATTGCGATCGCAAAATACTCGTCGGCATCTCTGGGGCGATGCTTCCCCTTAACATCTGCTTCACGGCGGTTGCTTTTCGCAATTCCGGCGCGAGACAAATGATTTTTTTTGCCGCACAAATCGTCGGAATTGTCAGGGTAAACGCATATTTGGGCACGGATTCCGCCTCGGGGAAATGCCCTTGATTGACCAGTTGTTGGTGCGTGGCTCTATCTAATTTAACCAGCTTAATCGCTTCGCGATCGGCAAAATTGGCCACCGAAGGTTCGTTAAACGCTAAATGACCGTTTTCTCCGATTCCCAAACAGCACAAATCGATGGGTTTTTCTAACAACAATTGCCCATAGCGATCGCATTCCGCAAAAGGTTCTATTGCATCCCCTTCGATGTAGTGAAATGCTGCCGGCTTCACCCGCTTTTCCACGCGATCGCGCAGGTAGCGCCGGAAACTCGCGGGATGATTTCCATCAATTCCCAGATATTCATCCAAATGAAAAAATGTAATGCACGACCAATCTATTTCCCGAGATGTGAACGCCTCTAAAAACGGGATTTGCGAATTTCCCGTGGCTAAAATAACCCGCGCTTCCCCCTGCTGAACCAGGATTTCTTGCAAATAATCCCCTGCCATTTTCCCGGCGTCACGTGCCAATTCGGCTGATTTTTCATAAAGCCGCACGGTGAGGTTATCTACAGAAAAAATTTGCCGGGGTTGAGAACCTGGAGAGGAATTGGATGGAGAGGACATAATTGTAGTATATTGCCTTGAAATTTACGCTTCATTGACTGCTTTTATTATAGCTAACTGTTAGGTGAATGATGCAGAGACCCAAAATGCGAGGGTCTCTACAACAGTTCCGATTTAAGCCCGTACAATCGCTTTCAGACCTCGAACCAACCGATTAATCCCTTCGGCGGCAGTTTCTTTTTCCAGCGCCCCATAAGCCACGCGCAAATAACAGCCGTTTTCGAGGCCAAATGTAGTGCCGGGAATTGCGGCCACTTTATACTCTTTAATCAATCGTTCCACCACTTCCATTGGCGGTAACGCTGTCTGGGTTTTTAAGAAGCAATAAAAAGCCCCGTTGGCTTCGGGAATGGTGCAGAAATCCGTTAATTCCGAGAGGGCGTCTAGAACGATTTCTCGCACCTCGGAAATGGCTTTAATTTTTTCCTCACAATACGCGCGACCCAGTTTTAAAGCCCCTAACGCCGCCCACTGAGAAATTACCGCCGGACAAATCAAAATCGTATCTTGAATTTTTTTCACCGGGACTAGCAAATGAGAGGGAATGACCATGTAGCCAATCCGCCAAGAGGCAAATCCATAGGCTTTAGACAGGCTAAACAGAGAAATGGTGCGATCGCGACTCGAGGCGATCGACCCGGGGGAAAAATGTTGGGCGTCGCCATAGGTAAAATATTCATATGCCTCGTCATGGATATGATAAATGTCATGGTTTTGGCACAGTTCGTTTACCTGGCGCAATGTGGATTCCGGGTAAACAACCCCAGTGGGATTATTGGGCGAAATTGTCACCACCGCTTTGGTTTTTTCGGTCATCGCATCGGCGATCGCTTGGGGACGAAGCTGGTAATTTTCATCGGTACCTACTAACACCGCTTTACAACTGGCAATCGCGATCGCCATTTCGTGGTTGAAATAATAAGGGGTTTGGATAATAATTTCATCCCCTGGGGAAGTAATCGCCAAAATGGCATTCATAAACGCCATATTTCCCCCAGCAGTCACCACAATGCAGTTGTCTTCATCGATGGGAATCTGATTTTCCGCTTCCAGTTTTGCCGCGATCGCCTCTCGTAACGGCGCAATTCCTTCCACCGCTTTATACTTGTGCTGGTTCGGATCGGCCAAAAATTGCGGAATCATATCGAATGCTTCTCGCGGGGGCGGATAATACACCACCCCTTGTCCGAGAGAGATAGTTCCGGGAGAATTGCGAATCAATTCCCCCACCACCGGAATAATCGGCGACTGGACCGCCTGCATTCGCGAAAAAGGGGTTTCCATTTCTCGTTTCCTCAGTACACTGCATTCAATTTATCAAATAACAGCAAGTGAAGGAAACGAGATTGCCCGACTATGCGGGAACTGTGAGGGGACTTCCGTTATCTTTCGGTTTTAATTGAAGCAAAAACGGCACGGCTTTTTCCGCCCATTGTTGCGGAGAAATGTAGGTTTCAGCTTCTTTTCCCAAGCAAGTGTCGAGCATTTCGGTATGAATGATACCCGGATTTAGCGGAATCGCTGCCATCCCGGGGGGCAATTCTTGGGCCAGCGATCGCGTTAGTCCTTCGATCGCCCATTTGGAGGTACAATACGGCCCCACTTGCGGCGAAGTGGACCGTCCCCAACCGGAACTGAAATTGACAATAATCCCACTTTGGCGCGCGATCGCAGCGGGAACAAAGTGGCGAATTACGTTCATCACCCCTTTAATATTTACATCGATTAATTGAGAAAATTCTGCAGCGCTAATTTCCCACAGCGGGGCCGGTTCGTTGATTAATGCCGCATTATTAATCAGCAAATCCGGCGGCGAATGCTGCGCTAAAACGCTTTCCGCCCAGGTTTTCACCTGCGCGTCATCGGCAATATCCACCGTGGCAAAAGAATGAGGATTCCCGAATTCCTGGGAAAGGCGTTCTATCGCTTCCGGCGATCGGGCGCAACCACAGACGGTATGCCCCAATTCGATAAATTTCTCGGTCATTACTCGACCCAACCCGCGACTCACGCCAGCGATAACAATTAACTTTTTCATGGCATTTATCTGATGCTGATTATCCCTGCATTGGTTTCTAGTTTAACCGATAACAAGCACCATCCGCAATTCCCAGCGTCTCCCCCTACAGCGCCACTTTTTCTGGGGAATGCAAATGCACAGGAATGCCCACGCCAGAGACAGTTAGAGTAACATTAAATCTTGAATGAGGATTTTGAATCCAATCCCAATCAGGATGATTCCGCCGATTAATTCCACTTGGCTTTCAAATACACAGCCAAATTTATTGCCAATAAAAACTCCAGAAAAGGAAAGCACAAATGTGACGATGCCAATCGCTACCACTAACCCGGCGATCGCACTGTTGAGCAGGGAAAAGCTCAATCCCACTGCCAAGGCATCAATACTCGTCGCGATCGCTAATCCCAATAACACATACAAATTTCTCGGATTCTCTCCTTTTGCTTCGCATCCGACTTCCCGAGATTCCACAATCATTTGCCATCCGATCCACCCCAGCAGCGCAAAGGCAATCCAGTGGTCTACACTGGCAATAAACCCTCTTAACCCCAGTCCGGCTACCCAACCGATTAAGGGCATCAAAAACTGAAATCCCCCAAAAAATGTCGCCACCAGCAGCGCATCTTCTATTCTTGCTTTTTTCAAGGTGATGCCACTGCTAATAGACACCGCAAAGGCATCCATTGCCAATCCGAAAGATGTCAGCAGAATCGTTAGTACACTCACCGGCCTTGCCTGCAATTACATAGTTTATCTTTGCAAAGATAACAGAAAAAATATTTGTTTGCAACATTTTTTAAATATGAATCAAATATGAACAAAATATCAGAAATACTGCTATCGGAATCGTCGGTTTTGCGGCTATTTTTCATTTTTAAATCATTTTTCAAACTGTCACCCAGCCTGCTAGAGGGACAAGGGATGATATAAACCGCAAGCATGGAAAACCTGCGATCGCGTTCAATTCACCTCTACCTCAAAATCTCCTACAATCAAAGGGTTGGGTTAAAAAAACGGAATATGTCTCCTCGCACGAAACCTTATCAGCCATTGCTGCTGCGCCTACTGCACGGTCTCAATGCCTTCTTGGCGATCGGTGCCCTGATTACGGGATTTTTGGTTTATGACAGTTGGGACCGCCAATTTGGCGGACTTGCTCTTTCCCAAGCCAATCGCAGCTTAATCGACATTCACGGCACCTTTGGTTTTTTTGCATTTTTTATCTTTTTGGCCTTTGCTTTTTATAGTATCCGAATCGGCAAAAAACGCTTGATTCAGCCGGATTCTTGGGAAAAATTACGCTTAGTGGGAAAACCGATTTGGTGGTACAGTCTGCATCGCTTGACCAATACGGCGATGTTATTTGCGGCGGGTTTAGCGGTGATTTCTGGTAAATTTCAGGATGAAAATTGGCTTCCCCAAGGAGAAAGCGATCGCCTCTGGTACTTCCTCCATCTCATCGCTTGGGTCATCCTGTTGGTGGCGATCGCCATCCATCTCTTAATGAGTGCAAAAGTAGGAGGCGTCCCGCTTTTTATTTCCATGATAGACAGGCAATATCGTCCGGACGAGCATCCTCGCTTATGGCCGCATAAAATTCGCCAGTGGTTGCGCCGCCCGAGGTTTTAATCGGGCAAATTCATCGAGCAGTTGTCGGAAAAAGCCAGGAAACCGACAACTGCCCAAAAAACCACCCTTTGCTCCTACGCTTGCATCTGAATATTGCCCATCATTCCCAAATCTTCATGGTCGAGAATGTGACAGTGATAAACCGTTTTTCCGGGAAAATCCCGGAAGGGAACGCGGATGCGAACCACTTCGCCGCGCCGCACTAATACCGTATCTTTCCACGCGCGATAGGGTTCCGGTTGCTGGTTTCGGCTGATAGTTTGAAAGTGATTTGTATGCAAGTGAAAGGGGTGATCCATCGTGCCAGTGCTGGTCAGTTCCCAGTCTTCAATGCGGTTAAGTTGCACTTGGGTATCGATGCGATCGCCCTTGAATGCTTTGCCATTAATTAAGAAAATCATCCCCCTTCCCGGGGCCATACCGTGATTCAGGGTAAAGCGCTTCACGCCATTCGGTTCCGGTAAGGTTTCTACCGGGATTAATTGCTTCGGTAAAGGCACTTCAGGTTGCGCGCGATCGCCATAGCGCAGGGTAGCTAATGTGCGAGTCTCCCCATTATTCCCCTGCCCGGAACCGCGCCTCATGTTCCCGCGACCCATCATTCCGCCTCCCATCATGCCACCCGGTCCCATTCTGCCACCCGGCCCCATTCGACCGCCACCCATCATTCCCATTCCGCCACGGTTGTAGGGCAGGTCTAACAAGCGATATTCTCCCGGCGGGCGATCGCCTTTCACCAGCACTTCCACTCGCTCTCCCGGGGTGAGTAGCACTTCGTTTGTTTCCACCGGTTCGGCGATCGCACCTCCATCGGTAGCTATGATATAAAACGGATGCTCTTCCAGGGACAACCGATAAAACCGAGAGGTGGATGCGTTAAGCAAACGCAAGCGCAGCAGTCCTTTTTCCGGTATCGAAAATCTCGGGCGCACTTCACCGTTTACCGTCACCAAATTTCCCTCGCGCCCGTGCATTTTTTCCATTGGATTGGGCGGCAAAAGTTGCCCATTTTGCCCGATCGAAAAATCTTTTAAAACCACAAATTCTTCCCGCGCCGCTTTAATTTCCGCAATCTCATCCAGTTCCCCGCGCACGATAAATAAACCCGCCAAACCGCCAAACACTTGATCCGCTACAAACCCATGTTTGTGGGGATGATACCAAAACGTCCCCGGCGGATGATTCTTTGGTAGGGTAAATTCATAGGTCAAACGTTCCCCGGGCGGTACGCTTAAAAACACGTTGTCCGCATTTCCCGTAGGCGGTACGTGCAATCCGTGATAGTGCAAATTGCTCGGATTTTGTAAATTATTCAAAAAGCGAATTCGCACCGTATCTCCCCCCCGCGCTTCCAATCGCGGCCCGGGGATTTGTCCGTTGAAAGTCAGCAAATTCGCTTGCGTACCCCCCAAGGATACCTGACTCTGGCGCGCATCCAGGGAAAGCTCTAAAAGACTGCCATTACTGGCATAGCTTTCCGATAGGGTTGGCTGGGCTTTTATCTGATTGGATGCGGCACATCGGCTCATCAATATCGCCGCCGCACTAGCACTACTAAGAGTGAAAAATTGTCTGCGTTTCATGGCACTTTTCTCTTAACTTCTATAATGCGATCGCTTCCACTTTCATTCGAGCTGACATCCGCTATAATAGAGTCCAATCGTTGTTGTAATCAGGTCTAAACCACCAAAACAATCGATTGAGTAACTAACAGAGGTAAATCGTGTTTATCAATTATATCACCTTAATGCTAATTAATTTAGTGGCAGGGCACGCTCTCCTGGCATATTACGTTTATCGCGGACTCAATGATTCCTATCAAAAACGCTGGATTCCTGGATTTGGGATGACTGGTGCGATCGCCCTTGCAACTGGCTTTCACATGATTTTAACTTGGCCGGTTCCGGGCAGTTTTAACATTGCTTTTGGGGAAATGTCGGTGCTGTTTGGCATCGTTTTTGTCGGTGCCGCCATTGCCCTCGCCGCCGGTTGGGAAATGATTACCGTCACGATTTACGCCTTTTTTGCCGGTGCCGCTGCCATGTTGATTGGCTTGCGAATCATTAATTTAAGTTTGACCCGCCAACCGTTCCTCTCTGGCCTGGGTTTTATTATATCCGGATTGGGGGGCGTGCTGTCAACCCCAGCACTTTATCTGCGAACCAACAAAACCTTCCGCATTGTCGGCGCGATCGCCATCGCCATCGCCGCCCTAATTTGGGCATTTACGGGCTATAAAGCCTACTGGGGTCACATGCTAGAATACCAAAATTGGACACCTCCAACTCTGAAATAAACCTCCTGAATTATTGCTAACTTTATCGGCGTCTTCCAATTGCAAGGCGCTGTTTTTTCGGGGGTTCTCAGTCATCCTTCAAATGCGCGATCGCCCCTTTTCCCCCACAACTTAGCGTTACAGGTAAAAATGAAATCGGGATGAAATTGCCCGCCCTGATGGATCGAGTATCAAAATTAGGAGAAATGCCAGATGAGAGAGTCCTCGGAAGCGCAGCAGCACTGTTCCCATTAATCTCGGAAAATGGTCGCTGAGTTTTATGTGTCGATCGCCTGTTTTGCCCCGCGCGATAAGGGGAACCCCCCCGATTTTACCGCTTTCCGAGATACTGCTTTTTACCACCCCGATGGCTTAATTTGCCTTACGTTTACCACCGAGGGCAATCCCCGTTACCGCCGCCTCGACCGCGACCTCGGTGAGGCGTACCGCGATGGTGAATTTCGGTCTGTTCCGTCACGCTTTCTCTGTGGTGGAAATTGTTGGCGGAATGAGCGATCGCCGGCAGTGCTGCTATGGTACTGACCCCAGCGATCGCGCCGCATACTGCTATCCAACTTACTATTTTTTTGCTCATTTGAACCTCCTGTCACCATACTTTTTGGTGCTTGTCTTTATTTTAACACCTAGAAGCCAAAAAATCGGCGCACTTGCTATTTGACGAGCGTTTTTTTTGTAAAATGTTGTAAAACATCCCCGCTTTTGCGACCACGATTTAGTGTTGGTGCAGTTAATCGATCGCCGGAAGATACAGGGTAAAAACACTGCCCTTGCCCAATTCGCTTTGCACCTGAATGGTACCATTGTGGCTTGCCGCGATCGCCCGAGCAATTGCCAATCCCAAACCCGACCCCCCACTGTGGCGAGAGCGATCGCTATTTACCCGATAAAATCTATCGAAAATACGCGGCAAATCTGCGGCAGCAATGCCAATTCCCGTATCTGCCACCTGAATAACTGCCTGGGTATTTTCTCGCTTTAAAATGACCATCACCTTTCCTCTTCTTTCCGTGTATTGAATCGCGTTACTCACTAAATTAAACACCAATCTATAAAGCTGTTCTTCACTCCCTTTGACCTGCAATAAATTTTTGACGCGAATCTCAGTGGTGAGGGTAACATCTGCGGCGATCCCCAGGGCGGCTACCTCCTCTTCCACATCGCTAATAATATCATTCAAACAGCAGGTTTCTCGGGTAACGGGCAACACCTGTCTGTCCATGCGCGAGAGCCACAAAAGGTCTTTTACCAATTGAGATAAGCGATGATTTTGACGGTCTACAATTTTCAACGTTTCCAGCGCTTCTGTTTTGCTTAATTCCTTCATTCGCAAGGTCGATTCCACCGTTGCCCGAATTGCTGCTAACGGCGTTCGCAATTCATGGGCAGCATCTGCGGTAAATTGTTGAATTTGCTGATAGGATTGAAAAATTGGCTGCATTGCCAACCCCGCCAACCCCCAACTCGCAATTGCCACAAACAACAAAGCCATCGGCAATCCCACAATCATAATCAGTTTAACCAACGCCAAATAATCCTGAAAGTCGCGCAGACTTCGACCCACTTGCAAATACCCCCACTTTTGCCGATCGCGGGTATGCAATAACAACGAAATTTGGCGATAACGAGTGCCAGACGGATCGATTAATGTTTGCCACCGTTCTGTCAGCGGTGCAGGGGGCAATTCCGAAGGCATTCTTCCCGCCACGGCGATCGCATTCCCCGACAAATCGATAAATCGCACGTAATAACTGCCTTGATGAATTGCCCCGATCGCCTGCGGATTTTCCGGTTCTAAATCCCTCAATTCCTCACAGGGAATTTCTTCTTTTGCACCCACCCAACACAAGTCCGGTAATAGGCGTTTTAAATCCGGTTCCAGGCGAGGAGATTGCTTTAGAAACGGCGTCAGACTATCGTGCAGCGTGCCCGCCACCGAAGACACTTCGCGATCGAGGGTCATCCAATGGGCGTGAGCGATCGCCTCGTAAACCCCCAATCCACAGATGCTCAGAATCACGCCCATCACGCCAGCATACCAACCAGCGAGTCGGAAGCGAGTTTGTTGAAATAGTCGATCCTGGTTCATGGTTCCTCGTTTGGTATTCGCGATCGCCCCCCTTTCTTTACCCTACCCGATTAACTCTCAATCCTATCGATGGCGGGAAAGCTGACGTCAAGGCAACGGCGTTTAAACCCATCATAATCCCATACCGATTCCGAGCAAGCAATGGAAAAAAGCCATAATTTCTTAGCCTATCACCCAAAAATGAAATGAGGATGAAATGACGCGATATCCGGGAAAATTCACCCGCATTCCTCCCTTAGATAGACGCGCCTGTTCCTCCAACTTCCTAAACTCATTACAGTAATCAATCGATGGAGGACAACTTCATGGCTCATTTACCCGATCCAATCCCCTCGCCGAATCGTAAGAAATCTGAGCGCGATCGCCGCCTCAGCGGTGCTAATTCTCCTTTGCCCGCTGACTAAATCCAACCAATGGCAACCGCAATCGGCATTTTTTGCTAACTTCTGACCTTTAACCACAGTAGGTATTCTATATGAACGACGCGAATTTTTTGCAAATGTATAGCGAAGCAGTCCTTACTTCCCTAAGCTTTTTTTGGAAAGCCCTCTGGGCGTTTGTACTGGGATATGTTATCAGTAGCGCCATTCAAGTCTTTGTGACTCGCAAACGAATGCAGCAGACAATGGGCAAAGCCGGTGGGGGAAGCGTTGCCCTCGGCACATTTTTCGGCTTTATTTCTAGTTCCTGTAGCTTCGCCGCCCTCGCCGGCACCAAATCTCTCTTTAAAAAAGGTGCGGGATTTGTCCCTTCCTTAGCCTTCTTATTAGCCTCGACAAACCTAGTTGTCGAACTGGGCTTTCTGATTGCTATCTTTCTCGGTTGGCAGTTTGTGGTGGGCGAATATCTGGGCGGAATTTTGCTCATCCTGTTTATGTGGCTGTTCGTTCGCTTCACCCGCCCGAAAACCTTAATCGAAAAAGCCCGCAGGCGACTGCGAAATCGCGAAGGAGAAGACGAATCCGGGGATGAGGAAAATGTGCCAAACTGGAAAGAAAAAATCAAAAGTATTGATGGATGGCGACAAGTTGCCCGCAAATACTTTATGGAATGGAAGATGGTTTGGAAAGATGTCACCTTTGGTTTTACCGTCGCCGGTGTCATCGCCGTATTTGTGCCGCGCTCCTTTTTTCAAACCCTCTTTATCGGGTCTGGCGAAGGAAGCAACCCCAGCTTTTTAGCAATTTTAGAAAATACGATTGTCGGTCCTCTTGCCGCATTTTTTACCTTTATCGGTTCGATGGGTAATATTCCTTTGGCGGCGGTTTTGTTTAGCAATGGCGTCAGCTTTGCGGGAATTATGGCCTTTATTTTTAGCGATTTGGTGGTGTTTCCCGTCATTCGCATTAATGCCAAATATTATGGCTGGAAAATGGCATTTTACATTCTCGGCGTATTTTTGGCATCGTTAGTCTGTTCCGCGATCGCGTTGCACTATGGCTTTTCCCTGTTGGGAGTATTGCCCCAAACCGGCACCGGCGGATCTACAGAAACCCAGCGCTTTGCGATCGACTATACCTTCTTTTTGAATCTCGCCTTTGCGATCGTAACCGGAATCCTCGCTTGGCTGCGTTTTGCTGGCGACAAAAAGCAGGGGGGAATGCATCACGGTGGTGGTGGCAAAAGCGGAATTATCGAGCGCGTGGTTTTTTGGCTGGCGATCGCCTCTTATATCTGGTTGGCTGGCGGTTTGATTGTCACCTTCTTCGTCTAGATCCGATCCATCTTGGTGAGGATTTCCTCACCCCCCTCCCCCAGCAGATTCGTTAGAATGTTTACAAAAGTTAACGAAAGCTAATTTTACATCTTCTATGATACCGAATCTGCTACAAGCCACCCAGAAATACTGGCGCAAACTCGATGAACTCGAAGCCGCCTATCGCCGAGGAGAAGTTTCCCTCCAAGAAGTAGACGATCGCGTGGAATATCTGATGGGGGAATTAGGGCGAGAACGTCGCGCCGCCTTCAACGCTCTGTTTCAAAACTGGAGCAATCTGTGGAGCGATCGCAGAGAAACCATTCTCGGCATTGCCTTTCTCCTCCTCTTAACCTATGCCTGGATTTTAGCCCAGTAGCACTGTTTTTCTCACAAATGCTGTCAGTTCAATTTATTAATAAAAATCACCATGAGTCCATCAAAAAATCTTCAAGCCGCACCCGCAAATACCCTTCCCCTGGATGCCCAAATGCCGGAAAATACCGAAACCGCTACCTTTTGTATGGGATGTTTTTGGTCGCCCGATGCTCGGTTTGGTTGCCTTCCCGGTGTAGTTCGCACCCGCGTGGGTTACACGGGGGGAACGAAGCTCAATCCCACCTATTACAGCCTCGGCGACCATATCGAAACCGTACAGGTCGATTACGACCCGAATCAACTTTCTTACGCGGAATTGCTCGATATCTTTTGGCTCAACCACGACCCTACTCGTCCCAGCGTGAAGCGACAGTATATGTCCGCCGCTTTCTATCATTCTGACGAACAAAAACAACTGCTGGAAGAGACCAAAAAGCGCGAATCCGAGAAACAAAACAGCGAAATTTATACGGAAATTGCTCCCATCCAGCAGTTTTACCTCGCCGAAGATTACCATCAAAAATATCGCTTGCGCGGCGATCGCGATTTGATGCAAGAGTTCGAGGGCGTTTATACAGATGCCCAGTTTATTAACTCCACAGTCGCCGCTCGAACGAACGGCTATCTCAGTGGGTATGGCCAGTTGTCTTCTTTGCAAAAGGAAATTAAAGAATTTGGTTTTTCTGATACAGCTCGCCAGAAGTTGCAGAAAATTGTGGCCTCGCGAGGGTAAACAATCCCGCTTCTTAAATCTCGGCCATTCAATAAGTAAAACCACTTATGGCTTGTCGGCATCATTAAAATCTGCCCCTAGCTGCGCTGGGGGTTTTTTCCGCAGTGGGTCAACTGCGTTGCCGGTTCTCAATCCTCAGCTCAACAAAACTTAGCAAATTAAATCGATTTGAGTACCGCAATCGGTGGCATTTGGTGTACACTATTGTGGGATTTGTTTTTGCCCGCCGCTACAGTCTGCGATACCGGCTCAATTGCAAGCCGCTCCCAAACCCCAGTGTTTCTGCCCTTCGGCAGTTTCATTCACCCTGCGCCTCGGATATGAAAAGGCATCAAATCCCCCCAAAATCCGCCCCGAACCCGGAGTAAGTATTTCCTCGGGTATTTAGAAAAAGTTATAGGAACTAAAAGTAATTTGAATGAGAGATGTTCTCCATTTTCCTCTCTTTGCCTTCATACTAAGTTGGAGAGAAAAACAAGTTGATAATCCTGTAAGAAAGAAAGGGGGAAAGCTATGCTAACCAATTGGGTAGATTTTACTTTATTGACCTTGTTAAACGCGGCGGTCTGCTTGTTTTTGCCGCGCATCCTCACCATGAACTGGGCGGCACTGTTGAGCAAGCTTAAACCACAACAGCGTTGCGAGCGGGAAATGGTATCCGAACGAGTGTCTCCTCGTTCTTTCCTGTCTGCGTTGGAGAATTCACCCCTGCAAAAATAAACTTGGCAACGCGATGACGGGTGGCGATGATTTGTTTTTGCACTCCATCGCGCTACCCTAACCTCGAACTTAAATGCGATCGGACGATCGCAAACACAGGGGAGTGAAAAAATAGCGGGCGATCGCGGTGTTATTTCAAACACTCCCTTACGGCACATCAATCATTAAAAATTCCAGATTAAGCCCCAACAACGAACAATTAAGAGTAAGTATTTCTGCTCGTTTCCATTTTTCAATTTTTCCCGTTCGCCCCGCCCTCAGAAGTCCCGTGGCGGAAGGGATAATCGGGAGGCGATCGCCGCAATTGACAAAACGCCCCTCGGATATCCTTTGCCAAACATAATCCCAATGGAGGATGAAACTTTTTCGCCATCGCTCTTATCCTATGGGACATAATGAGCAAGAAAAACGGCGATCGAGAACCCCTTCGGAAGTTCATCACCCCAGCGCAATTCGGACTTTTGGCCTTTGTCATTCTGTTTTGGGTGATTACCATTTATTATGCTGTAGAAGCATTACTCCAGGAGAATGTTTATTGCATCCAGCAGACCGAAACCGGACAAAATATTGGCTATGGAGAGGAGTGCAAGGAATCGGAGTAATGCGGTTTTTTCATCTCACTTTACCGCCTATCGGTTTTCCAAACGAACGATGCACATATCACTTCTTCCCATCCAGGTGGGTGGAATTCCCGCCTTTAGAAACCGATCGCCTCGGTGAGAAAATCGCGGGCAGCGATCGCCACAGCAATGGGTAGATTGCCTATCCTTCTCACGTTCGCGCTTACCCGCCCTGGGCGCGGCTTCCAGATGGAGAACCGTCCACTCTTTTAGCCCATTGCGCCATGCGATCGCCCAGTCACATCGCCCCGTTTCAACCAGATAACATACTGACACTTTCCCCTCGCTTTGAGCCATTTAAAAAGTTTAGGGTGGAATCGTAGAGTTCAGCATCAAAAGTATGTTTGGTCTTTTCAAATGGCCCGATTCTTCCCGTACCCCAGCCAACGATTATCCCGACTCCAACCTGAAATATAAAATCGGGCGACCCGGGGAAATTGCGGTGGTGGATGAAATGATTCAAGGACCGTATAAACCGGGGAGAGTGCATTTTCGCGATAGCTATTGGCCCGCGAGTTGTCATCAAGAAATCGTCTTAGGTCCGGGGGATTTAGTTCGGGTGGTGGGGATTGAAGGGATTACATTATTAGTCCAACCCCTCGGCGTGTTCGAACCGCCCCATCGCCAGACCTTATAAATAGGCGATCGCTTCGGGGTGCTTCCTCCCCACCCGAACCGCGCCCCCTTCTCAGAAAAGGCGATCGGGTGGACAGATGGTAAAGAATACTCAAATGCTGCCAATTCAGGGCTTCTACCTTTCATAAGTCCTGCTTATGACACAGTTAAGCAAAACTATTCCTCAACCCCTTTACAAACCTTCACAATTTCGTTAATATAGGAAACATCATAACCTTGAAAACCAAATAGCAATCATAAGAACTATGACGACCACCTTACAGCAGCGCGAAAGCGCCAATCTGTGGGACCGGTTCTGCGAGTGGGTCGCTAGCACCGAAAACCGCCTCTACATCGGCTGGTTCGGCGTGCTGATGATTCCAACTCTGCTCACCGCCACCGTCTGCTACATCATCGCGTTCGTCGC
>NZ_JAYFEQ010000531.1:0-58713 GCF_055795085.1 Phormidium sp. CCY1219
TTTGCACTACTCAATACTCTACCACACGCCGTGAGGTATTTCCGGAATAATCTAGAATTTTCCAGTAAATCAGGCTTGAGTCATTAACAGCCTAAAGAGCGATCGCCGTGATAATATCCGCAATTCAACAAAACCTACCCCTTTTCTGGGCGATGATGGTACTGCACTGCATTATCGGCACACTCGCCGCATTTCTCGCCAAACGCAAAGGATTCAATTTTAAATGGTGGTTAGCGATCGGCTTGATTGGCGGCACCTTTGCCTTCGTCAGTGCTTGTTTCCTGCAACCCGCCTCTTCCACCCTGCTCAATTCCGCCGATAAACGCCGAGGCGGGTAACTCATCCGGGGGTTTCCAGCCGACATCGAGAAAGGGCGGGGAAACTGCACGGCCAAAAATTTAGCCCGCCGAAGCGGGCTGATTGGGTAATGTAGCGACAGAGACGACTCTGCCGCGCGATCGCTTATCCGGTCAAATCCCGGCACCATCGAGAAACTGCTGGATTTGCTTATCTTTGAGGCGACAATTCGGGGCGATCTCATTGGAATCTAACTCATGGGAGTGAACCCCCGTCAGCACCAAAGTCGGTTGCTCGGTTTGCAAGTTTTGCATTTGCTGTTCGAGGGTTTCAATGCGATCGACCAAGGTACGAATCACCGCCGCCTCCGAGTCAGGCAGTTGTCCGTGTTCCAGGGGATTGACCCGCACGCCAGAGCGATAGACGATCCGACCCGGAACCCCCACTACAGTACAATCAGAAGGGACATCGCGCAGCACCACCGAACCCGCACCGATCCGGACATTATTGCCAATTTGGATATTCCCCAGGACTTTAGCACCGGCACCCACCACCACATATTCTCCTAGGGTGGGGTGACGTTTGCCCGTTTCCTTGCCGGTGCCGCCGAGGGTTACGCCTTGGTAAATCAGGCTATAATCCCCCACAATGGCCGTTTCGCCAATCACCACTCCCATTCCGTGGTCGATAAACACCCCCTGACCGATCGCCGCCCCGGGGTGAATTTCAATCCCGGTGAAAAAGCGAGCGATATGGGACATCAGGCGCGGAATTACGGGAATGCCGATCCGATACAACCAATGGGCAACCCGGTGAAACAGTAGTGCTTGCAAACCGGGGTAGCAGAATAAAACTTCTACCCAGTTGCGAGCGGCGGGGTCACGCTCGAAGATAATTCGGAAGTCAGCTATCAGGGTATTGAGCACGCTTCGTTACCACTCTCGGCAAATTAACCACTTTCTATCTTATCGTTAAGCGGGTTTTTCCCTCTACCCCTGTCGAGAGAGTCGCGCAAATCAACCCGCCCCCCTATTTTGGAAGAGCGGGTCGATTTAACCGATGGGTGGCGGGCATCATTTGACGCTCAACCCATCCCTACTCGCTGACCATCAGGGTGTATTTGTAACGCTCTCCCGCTTCCAGAGACCCCACCCAAATCCGGTAGGTACCTGCTTCCCAGTTGCGGTCCGAGATGCTCGCATCTCGCCCGCTACTGGTATCGTCCCCACAGCGCACCATGCCCCGATTCGGTCCAAGGATCGCTAAAGTCGTATCCTCTCCGCTGTCCACCGAGACGGTTAAGCGATCGAAATCCGATGTTAATTCCATAATATGATCCGGAGTAGGGTCTCCAAACCCGAGGCAAGGTTGATTATTGCGATCGCGCGCTGACACCACCGCCGGCAAGGAGGTAGACCCCCCGGTGTACCCCGTCACCTCCGCTGATTGCGGTGAAAATCCCGGCGAAAGGGTCAATCCTTCATAATTGGCTGTTTGTGCCAACACCGGCAAGGCGCTGAACGCGATCGCCCAACCCAATAAACTCCCGCCTCTCAATTTTCCGATTCCATGTAATCCCATTTTCGATTATCCTCCTAAATTTTTAATCAATCTCGGTCTCGCACTGACTCCGAATTTCACTCTTATTTCATTCATAAACAGCGTTTGGTCTCTGTTAAAATTCTGAGTGACACTTTGGATTACTGTCCCTTTCAACTCCGCTAACTGTTCTGATTTTTGGGCAATTAAATTATGAGTGGTGTATTAGTAATGCTGGTTTTAACTATTGCCGGGTGGCTGCTTACCACCGGGTTGGTCAGTCTACCGATCGCCTTTATCCATTTTATCGGGCAAATCCCCAACTGGTTTGGCATAGCCGTAATTGTCGCCGTAATTTTGTGGGGAATAGATGAATGAATCCCACCGGAATTCAATTGCGCTATCCTCTACCTTTGGAGATGAAAAATCAAGCCGATTGTTCCTCAATAAACAATGACCAATGACCAATAAACAATGACCAATGACCAATAACTGTATCGGAATATCTGTTCGTCACAGAGGTGAAAAATGAACTGGTGGAAAAAACTGAAAAAAAACCCCTTGGCTCAGATTGGGGCGGTGTTGTTATTAATTTTTTATTTAACCGCGATCGCCGCAGAATTTGTCGCGCCATATGACCCCTATGTGTCCCAACCCGACGGATCCTTGCTACCGCCGACACAGATTTACTGGCGCAACCAAGAAACCGGGGAATTTATCGGTCCCCACGTTTATCCCACCACTCAGGGTGCAGTGGATCTAGAAACCGGCGATCGCTTGCTGAAAGTTAACTACCAAGAACCCTCTCCGTTGACATTGTTTGTCAGAGGGGACGAGTATAAACTGTGGGGTTTAATTCCCGGAGATGTCCACCTGTTTGGCACCCTCGGGCCTGCCAAATTTAACTTAATTGGCACCGACGATCAGGCCCGGGATCAATTTAGCCGTCTGGTACATGGAGCGCGGATTAGTTTATTTATTGGGTTAGTGGGGATTACCATTTCCTTTCCCCTCGGCACCATTGTCGGCGGAATTTCTGGGTATTTTGGCGGCGTTGTCGATAGTATTTTGATGCGCTTAGTGGAAGTGTTGATGACCATTCCGAGCATTTATTTGCTCGTTACTCTGACGTTAATTTTGCCAGCAGGAATTACCAGCGCCCAGCGATTTTTGTTAATTGTGGTGATTACTTCATTTGTGAGTTGGTCCGGATTGGCGCGGGTGATTCGCGGACAGGTGCTTTCCATCAAACAGCGCGAATTCGTACAAGCGGCGCGATCGATGGGAGCCAATCCATTTTATATCATCGTCCGTCACGTTTTGCCCCAAACCGCCACCTATATTATTATTGCCGCAACCTTATCCGTGCCTGGGTTTATCGTGGCGGAATCGGTGTTGAGTTTGATTGGGTTGGGCATCCAGCAACCGGATCCCTCCTGGGGAAATATGCTGTCTCTGTCTACGAATGCGTCGGTATTGCTGCTGCAACCTTGGTTGGTGTGGCCCCCGGCCCTGTTGATTATTTTAACCGTGTTGGCGTTTAACCTGCTTGGGGATGGGTTGCGCGATGCCTTGGATCCGCGCAGCGTGCAGCGGTAGGGATGTTCGATCGCTTTATTTTCCCACCCTTCCTCGTTCCCAGCAATGCTGGGAACGGGATAAATTATCAATTGTCAATTGGCAATTCTTCTGGGGGCAATTTTTTCACCAGGGGGTTATTGAAGAAACTGCCAGTTTGCGGAGGGAGGGTGGGGTCGAGGACGATTTCCACAATGCTTTTCACCACACCGGTGAGGGGGATAGCGAGGATGACGCCCAAAAAGCCGCCGACGCGCGCCCCGAGGAGCAAGGAGGCAAAAATAATCACTGGCGAGAGACCGGTGAGGTTGCCCATAATGCGCGGGGCGACTAGATTATCTTTAATTTGCTGAAAGGCGATCGCCACCGCCAGCACTTGCAGGGCGAGCCACCAGTCAATAAACGCCACGATAATGCAAACCGTGCCGATGCCCAGGGTAGCTCCCACAAAAGGAATAATTTCCAAAGCGCCGATAAACACGGCAAATAACAGGAAAAAGGGGACTTTTAGAATCCAAAACGACGGGGTGAGGGTGAGGGTCATAAACAGACCCAGAAGGAGTTGGCCGGTGACGAACTTTTGCAGATTGCGCTGCAAGGAGTTGGTGAGTTGGGTGCGGATATGGGGGGCGAAAATGCGGGTCAGATGGTGCCATAAGCGATCGCCATCCAAGAGCATGTAAAAGGAAATCACCAGAATCAAGATGAAATCCAAGAACCAATTAAAAGTGCCCACGACTAACCCGAACCCTTTAGCAGCGATCGCCTGGGCTTGAGCTTGGAAGCGTTCCACAATTTGCTGTTCTACAATTTGCACGTCAAAGGGCAAATTATGAGAAGAGCTCCACGCTTGAAACTCGGCCAATTGTTGCTGTGCCGATTGTAACAATGACGGAAAATTGTTCAACAATTGCCGCCCTTGATTGAACACCGAAGGAACCACCGTCAGGGCGATCGCCAACACCAGCAAACCGGCTGCCAGATATACGGCGATCGCCGCTATCGGGCGGGGCACCAACCGTTGCAGTCTCGCCACAGCATAGTTGAGCAAAAACGCAATTAACCCGGCGGTCACTAAAATGCTAATCAGTTCGCCCACATAACTCAGGGCATTCAGGGTAGCCCATCCCGCGATCAAAATCAGCAACCAGGTGAGTAAAAACTTTTGCAAGGGCGAAAAAATTTGAGTCATTATTGCCTTGATCTCATTTCTACGGAACGCCCGGGAAAGGTGGAGAAGTTCCGCCAACCTCCCCAGTCGCTCGGTTAACCTTTCTCGTGCAAAAGTTTAACTCGTATCCGCTTGCTTGTCAGGGTACGGGGCTTTTTACCGGGTTTGAGGGGGATGTGGGCGGTATTTTAGCTTCTCGGCGGGAAGCCCCAGTTAAGCATAAGCCCCGAAATCCTTATCCTTGTTTCACCTCTTCTTTTTGCTCTGCCTCCTGTTTGTCCTCGTCTTCCACTAAGGTTTCATGCTCGACAACGAACACATTCGAGTACAGGTTTGCCACCACCTGTTTGCCCTGCTGAGTGAGCATCAAATATGCCAGGGCATTTTTGACATAGGGATAAACCCCATACCAATAAAATTTGGGATAGTTCTTGCGTAAATCCCCCGGATGTCGATAGCCCAGGGCCTTATTCGTCCCGGTTTCTTCAAATTCATAGAACAGCGCGCCGATTTTCTTCAGGTAGCGCGGATCGCTCAGTTGCCCGATCAGGTCCGCCGCCCGAACCATCCCCGGAAAATCCACCGTATCTTGATGGTCCTCTGCTTTCGGGACCGGGAAACGAGTCAATTCGATATTGCGCTTGATTGCCTCGGCATCGATCAGCTTGTGACCCCCAAATCGTTCGTCGATAAATAGTTTGGCGCGGTCCACATGATAGGGGGTCAACCCCGCATCGCTCGCTCCGGGTGGTAGGCGGATCATCTCCCCATTTTGCCCCGTGGCATACCATCCACCTCGATCTTGGCGGCACACTCCCTTCACATAGCCAATATCGTGACAGACCAGGGAAATGATAAAATGCAGCCAATCTTCACAGGAGACCCCACCCTCGCGGATGTGTTTGCCTCGCATAATCTCCTGTCCCACCAAGGTGACGAGAATCGTGTGTTCCACATTGTGGTAAAGGGCGTCGCTGTTGGCAATATTTTCCAGCGCCATGCTTCCCGCCCAGGCAATGATATCCTCGTAGTCGGGTTTGTACCCCCCATAGGTGCGTCGATAGCCCGATCGCAGCTTTTGCACGAAGGTGTCAATTAATATTTCAGTGGCATTAAACATATTGGGTACTCGCTCGTGTTCCAGTACAATTTTCCCGATTGTCCAGGGGTTGCAAATGGTTCATACTTCTATATAATGCATCTGACCCGGTCTTGTCATGGTAGGCTCGGTGGCTCCCCTCTGCCCGATCGCCGCAATTAGACCTACAGCTTCATTCCATTTGCACCCTCCCTATTCGCCAAAACACCCGTTTCCGGAACATCAAGAATAATTCAATCGGTTTCTTAGTTTATTGTAGAGTTCAATCCGGATTGTCGATCGCTACGGGTGCAAATATCCGGAATTCCCTACAGACGAGGGCCTCGATTCCCTTCCCCGACCCTTCTATTCGCCCCATTATTTTTTTTGATGCAATAATGCAATAGGGATTTAGCCTAATTACTTATGGCTTTTTGAATTCAATTGCATGCAAGTAAATTGTAAAATTAAGACCGGGAGGGAGGGACTCCCAAAGCCGTCACCCCGCTGTCCCCAAAAATTGTGGATTTGTGATTCATTATTCACAAATTGGTAATTTGCAAGCGCCATCCGGGGGGGGTAGCGCCTCAAGGGCAGATGCAGGGGACTAAGCAAATTCACTCGGGAAGTTTCGGCTCCTCCCAGTAGAATTAAGAAAAGAAACAATTTGCAATATTTCTTAGCACTCCGTAAACTATCACGCAAAGACTGGGGGAGAACCACTCATGCCCGATCGCGCTTTCTCAGAAGTAAAACCCATTGAGTCGCAAGAAATCCACGCCGTGACACCCACACCAGACAACCTCGATCCCGACACCGAGACCCCCCCGGAGGAGGATTCACCCACCGCCTCCATCCCCTCCGAGGAAGAACTCGACTCCGACGACATCGACGAATTCGCCACCCCCCCCAAATCCAACCGGGGCTGGAAAGGGCTAATGGCGGGCATGGGAATTGGCATTGTCCTGGCGGTGGGGGGAATGCGCTTCCTGGACAAACCCGCCGCCGAAACCGCGCAAGACCCACCCCCGGCGCAAGCCCAATTAACCGCCGAATCTGCCCCCAGTCAAACCGTTACCGTCGCCACAGTGGCGCGAGCGACGGTGGGGCGAACTCTCGACGCTAGGGGCACCGTACAAGCCTATGACCTGCTTCCCGTGTTGCCCCAACAACCGGGATTGCAAATTCAACAAGTCTTGGTAGACGAGGGGGATTTCGTCAAAGCCGGTCAACCGATGGCGATTTTAGATGATGCCCTACAGCGATCGCAAATTGGCGAAGCGATCGCCCAACTCGATTCCGCCGAATCGGGCAAACTCGAACGCCAAGCCGCCGTTTCCGCCGCCGAAGCCGCCCTCTCTCAAGCCCTCGCCTCCCAATCCGAAGCCGAAGCCGCCCTGTCTCAAGCCCTAGCGGCCCAATCGGAAGCCGAAGCGGGACGCCAACAAGCCCTCGCCGCTAAATCCGAAGCGCAAGCCGCTGTTTCCCAAGCCGAAGCGGCAAAAGTGGAAGCTCGAGCCGGGCGCGAACAAGCGGTGGCGAATCTCGCCAAAGCCAAAGCAGAACTGGCGCAAGCCGAACGGGAACTGGAGCGCTACCAAACCTTAGCCGCCGCCGGTGCCATTTCTCAACAAGAACTGGATACCCGACGCACTACCGCCGAAAATGCAAAAGAAGCGGTGCGCGTCGCCGAAGCCAATATTAAAAGTGCCGACGCGCGCATTCAAAGCGCGATCGCCAATATCAGCAGTATGCAGGCAAGAGTCAGCAGCGCCGAGTCCAATATCCGCAGCGCCGAAGCCCGCCTCGAAAGCGCGATCGCCAATGTCAAAAGTGCGCGATCGCGTCTTCAACGCTCCTCCGCCAATGTCAGCAGCGCCGAAGCCCAAGTGGAAAGCGCCCGCGCCAACGTCAGCAGCGCCGAAGCCAATATCCGCAGCAGCCAAGCGCGCGTCCAACAAGTGCAAACCCAACAAGCTCGCACCACCGTGCGCGCCCCCGCACCGGGCATCGTCGCCGAACGCATCGCTCGCGTCGGGGATATCACCAGTAACTCGAAAAAACTCTTTTCTATCGTCGCCAATAACGAACTCGAAGTGCATGTGAAAGTCCCGGAAACCCAATTGCCTCAAGTCAAAATCGGCGCACCGGCAACCATTACCTCCGATGCGGATAGTCGCATCCAGGTGCGCGGTACGGTGCGCGATATCGCCCCCCTGGTTGACGAAGAAAGCCGCCAAGCTACGGTGAAAGTGCGCCTCCCGAATAATGAATTGCTCAAACCAGGGATGTTTTTGCGTGCCGCCATCACCACCAGCCAGCAAGAAGCCCTCACCGTGCCGGCAAAAGCAGTGTTACCCCAACCGGATGGGAGTGGCATGGTCTATCGGGTTCTGGATAACCGCACGGTCCAAGCACAATCGGTAGAAGTGGGAGAAATTACCGCCGCCGAAGGTACGGACCTGAGTACGGCTCAGGTGGAAATTAAAAGCGGTTTGGCTCCCGGCGATCGCCTGGTGGTGGAAGGGGCCGCCTATCTCAAAGACGGCGATCGCATCGCGATCGAACAGGAAAATCCCGTCCCC
Organism: Phormidium sp. CCY1219; assembly: GCF_055795085.1. Lineage (NCBI taxonomy): Bacteria > Bacillati > Cyanobacteriota > Cyanophyceae > Oscillatoriales > Oscillatoriaceae > Phormidium > Phormidium sp. CCY1219. The sequence goes on from NZ_JAYFEQ010000531.1 coordinate 8,249, forward strand.
CCAAACGTAGAACTATAAACAGCGGTCATTGGTCAATTGTCATTGGTCATTGGTCATTGGTCATTGGTCATTGGTCAATTGTCATTGGTCATTGGTCAATTGTCATTGGTCATTGGTCATTGGTCATTGGTCATTGGTCATTGGTTAATAGTCATTGGTACTCCTTCAAAGGACAAAGGACAAAGGACAAAGGACAAATGACAAATGACAAACCACAAATGACAAACCACAAAAGACAAACCCCTTTATTTCCTAATTAATATGTCTTTCCACGTTTCCACTTGGTCTATTAAAAACCCCGTTCCCACGTTAGTGATGTTTCTCATCTTGACGATAGTGGGATTTATGTCATTCGGGCAACTGGGGATTGATGAAACGCCAAACATCGATATTCCGGCGGTGAGCGTCACCGTTACCCAACCGGGGGCCGGTCCGAGCGAGTTAGAAACTCAGGTGACGAAGAAAATCGAAGATGCGGTAGCGGGGTTGGGGAATATCGACGAACTGACCTCCAGCGTAACCGATGGGGTATCGACAACGACGATTAGTTTTATTTTGGGCACTGATAGCGATCGCGCCACCAATGACGTTCGCAATGCGGTCGCACAAATTCGGCAAAATTTACCCCGAGATATCAACGACCCGGTTGTGCAGCGGCTAGAATTTGCTGGCGGACCGATTATGACATATGTGGTCAGTTCCGATCGCCGCACGGTAGAAGAATTAAGCGATTTAGTGGATCGGACGATCGCGAGGCGGATTCTCAGCGTCCCCGGGGTAGCGCAAGTGAACCGGGTGGGCGGTGTAGACCGGGAAATCCGGGTGGATCTCGACCCCACGCGCCTGGAAGCCCTCGGGATTACGGCGACGGAAGTCAACGACCAAATCCGCGCCTTTAATATTAACCTGCCGGGGGGACGTTCGGAAGTTGGCGGGAGCGAACAAACGATACGCACCCTGGGATCTGCGCCCACGGTAGAGACCTTGCGACAGTATCGGATTGTCTTGCCTTCTGGGGAAGCGGTGTCCTTACAAAGTTTGGCGCAGGTGCGCGATGGGTTTGCCGAAGCGAGGCAAAGTGCGAGGTTTTGGGCGGAAAATATAGCAAGTGAGAGAAAAAAGTCCGTGGCGCGATCGCCCGAAATCGGTTCTCCCGTGGTCACCTTTTCCGTATTGCGGAGTACCGGCAGTACCCTGGTCACAGTGGAAGAAGGGGTGCGCGAGGCGGTGAGCGAACTGGAAAAAACCCTAGCGGAGGATATCGAGTTTGAACTGATCGTCACCAACGCCGACTCGATTCGGGAATCCTATCAAGCCTCCATCGATGCCCTGGTGATGGGCTGTTTGCTCACCGTGGTGGTGGTGGGGATTTTCTTGCGCGATTGGCGGGCCACCTTGATTACGGCGGTGGCCCTGCCATTATCGATTATTCCCACCTTTTTGGTGATGCGAACTCTGGATTATACCCTGAACGGGATGACCCTGCTGGCGCTGTCGTTAGCGGTGGGAAATTTAGTGGATGATGCGATTTGCATGATCGAAAATATCGACCAGCACTTGCGGATGGGGAAAAAGCCGTTTAATGCCGCAATGGATGCCGCCCGGGAAATCGGGTTAGCGGTACTGGCAACCACGGCCACGATTGTGGCGGTGTTTTTGCCGGTGGCGTTTATGGGCGGCGTGCCGGGTCAGTTTTTCCAACCGTTTGGGGTGACGGTTTCGGTGTCTACCATGTTCTCGACCTTGGTGGCAACGACGATGACGCCGATGCTGAGCGCCTATTTGCTAAAAGAGAAGCCGAGGACTGTGGCCAATATACAAGACTCGGCTAACGGGCAGAATGGCAATGGCACGTCGCGGCCTAAAGTGCGAAACGGGGGCTTTCATCCCTATCGGAGCGCTCTCACTTGGGCGCTGAAGCATCGGATTACCACCTTGCTGATTGCGGTAGCGTTGTTTATCGGCAGTTTGCAGTTGGTGCCCTATATCCCCAAGGGACTGTTTAGTAGTGGGGATACGGGACTGAGTGTGGTCAATATCGAGTTGCCTCCCGGGTCTACCCTGGAGGAAACCGATCGCGTGGCGCAACGGACGATGGGGCTGTTGCAGGACAATCCCGGGGTGGAAAGCGTGCTGGCGACGGCGGGTACCGGCGGCGCGAGTCGCGAGGTAAATAAGGCCACGTTGTATGTAAATTTGCTGCCGGAGTCGGAACGGGAGTTGTCTCAGCAGGAGTTCGAGCAGGAAATGCGGAGCCAGTTTGGCGCGATTCCCGGGGCGAGAGTGAGCTTTCAGTCTTCCGGGGCTGGGGGCAGCAGTAAGGATTTATCGATTGTGCTAAAAAGTGAAAATCCGCAGGCGCTGAAGGAAGCGGCGGATGCGTTGGAACGGCAAATGCGCGAGATTCCCGGGTTGGTGGAGGTGTCTTCCAGTGCGTCGTTGGTGAAACCGGAGATATTGATTGTGCCGAATCCGCAACGGGCGGCGGATTTGGGGGTATCGGTGCAGGCGATCGCGCGTACTGCCTCTCTGGCGACGATCGGCGATAATGAGGCAAATCTCGCGAAGTTCGATTTGAGCGATCGGCAAATTCCGATTCGGGTGCAGTTGGCGCAAAAGTATCGGCAAAATCTCGATACGTTGCGAAATATCCAGATTCCCAGTCAAACCGGGCAGTTAGTGCCGCTTTCAGCAGTGGCGAGCATTACGATCGGCAGCGGTCCGGCCCAGGTGGAACGCTACGATCGCGCTCGTCAAGTGGTAATGGAAGCCAACTTGCAAGGCATTTCTCTCGGAGATGCCCTGGAAAAGGTACAAGCTCTACCCGCGATGGATTTACCTGCCGGTGTGGAACAGCAATCCTCCGGGGATGCGAAAATTATGCAGGATATTTTCGGTCGCTTTCTCGGGGCGCTGGGATTGGCGGTGCTATCGATTTATGCAATTTTGGTGCTGCTGTACAATAACTTTTTGTATCCCCTGACGATTATGGTGGCGTTACCCCTGTCGATTGGCGGCGCGCTGCTGGGCCTGATGGTGGCACAAAAAGAGTTGGGATTGTTTGCCCTGATCGGGATTGTCATGCTGATGGGGTTGGTGACGAAAAATGCGATTTTGCTGGTGGATTGTACCTTAGCGAATCAGCAGCAAGGGATGAAGCAGTTTAAGGCGGTGGTGCAGGCGGGGGTGTCTCGCTTGCGTCCGATTTTTATGACGGCACTTTCTACCATTGCGGGCATGATGCCGATCGCCCTGGAAATTGGTGCGGGGGGTGAGGTGCGCTCTCCAATGGCGATCGCGGTAATCGGCGGCTTCTCCACTTCTACCATGTTGACCTTAGTGGTCGTGCCGGTACTGTTTACTTATGTAGATGGATTCTGGCGCGGGGTGGTGGGCTTGTTTACCGGCGAGTTTGCCCGCCGTCGCAAGTTACGCCCTGTATCATCCAAGAAAAAGCAAAAGCCAATCCGAGTGGTGAAGTAGCGGTAGGCTGCGTGACTCCCCCTCCCCCACCTGGGGGAAAATCGCCCACTGAAATGGGGGAGTCACGCACCACCCCCATAAATGGGAAAGTCTCCCGATAAGACATAGTTTGGCCAATTCTATTTCTAGTTTAAGACAAAAAAGGCAATTTCAGTCAAGGAAGGAATTTTTCCCGGCATGGGAAAAAAGGAAAAAGCGATCGCGGATTAAAATCACGCTAAACTCAACAAAGCGGGACAATTGGATTGATAATTTTGCATGACTACTCAGCTCACCGATTTGGAGACGCAACTCCAAACGCTCCGCACTGAAGCCATCGGAGCGATCGCCTCTCGGGAAAACCTAGAGCAACTCGAACAACTGCGGGTCAACTACCTGGGTAAAAAAGGGCAGCTCTCCCAAATTTTAAGAGGGATGGGCAAACTCGACCCCGGGGACAGACCGCGCATTGGTGCCCTCGCCAACGAAGTAAAAGAAGCCCTGCAAAGCGAGCTAGAGCAGCGCCACAACGCCTTGCTCAGCGCGCAAATCGAAGCGCAACTGAAAGCGGAAACCCTGGATGTGACCATGCCCGGGGTGTATCGTCCTCAAGGAAGAGTTCACCCCCTCAACGAAGTCATCGATCGCGCGATCGATATTTTCGTCGGGTTGGGCTACACTGTCGCCAGCGGACCGGAACTGGAAAGCGACTATTATAACTTCGAGGCACTGAATACACCGGCAGACCATCCGGCGCGGGACATGCAGGACACCTTTTACCTCCCCGATGGCAATCTGCTTCGCACCCATACCTCCCCGGTGCAGATTCGCTACATGGAGAAGCACGAACCTCCCTTGCGAATTGTGGCCCCCGGGCGGGTGTACCGACGCGACACCGTAGATGCCACCCACGCCGCCGTATTCCATCAAGTGGAAATTTTAGCCGTGGACAAAGGCATTACCTTCTGCGATCTCAAAGGCACCCTGAAAGAATTTGTCCGCCAAATGTTCGGGGTGGATTTGCCCTTGCGCTTTCGTCCCAGTTATTTCCCCTTCACCGAACCTTCTGCAGAAGTAGACGTGCAGTGGCAAGGGAAATGGTTGGAAGTGCTCGGGTGTGGTAGCGTAGATCCGAACGTGCTGAAAGCCGTGGGTTACGACCCCGAAGTTTACACCGGATTGGCAGCAGGGTTCGGTGTGGAACGCTTGGCAATGGTGCTTTATGAAATCGACGATATCCGTCGGGTTTATAGCAGCGACTTGCGCTTTTTGCAACAGTTGTAAGCGCGGGCAAACGAAGAAAATAGCACCGTAATTCTTGCCGAAAATCGGTGCGGAATCTAGCGGGCAGGGTGGGGTAAAAATAGCTTCATCCTGCCGTTCAATTCCAGTTTTTTAATCGGAAATTACCGAAATCGGTGCGGGAGTGGCGCGATCGCCTATCCGGCAGTGTATTAAATCAAGCCTGGGTTAATCAAGCCCGCCCTGCAATTTGGTCGAGCCTTGCTACCCCCTTAAAAGAAAAAACGAATCTGAGACGAATCCCTCGCCGTTTAGGTTCCTCAAAACCGCTCTAACTGTTCCCTGTTTTCTAGCTGAAGCGCCACCCTTTGGTTTTATGCAGCAACTCAAACCTCAAGCCCATCGGGGAGATGGCCACATTCTCCCAGAAAACCGGAAACCATCGCTCTCGATTGCCATAATATGCTATGATTACTTAAACCAACCCCTCAAAACCAAAATTATTTTTCAATCAGTGAAATTACGAAATCTAAGCCAATTTCTCCTAAATTATCCGCCAGAGAACAGGGAAAAAAGCTTGGCTGCCTGTGCGATAGAGAGAGCAATTTTTCTCTGACTATAAAATATGTATTGCAAGTACAAAATAACCCGATGTTAACGAAAAGTTCTATTTTAAACCCCTTAGTACACAATTCTCCCGCTATCGACAGAGACCCCCTGTTGCTGTTGCCAAATACGCCACTCACGGAAGCGGTGACGCGCATGAGTCAGAAGCGAACCAGTTGTGGTTTAGTGGTAGAAGAAAACCTTCGCTTAGTGGGGATTTTGACCGAACGAGATATTGTCAGAATGACCGCTGCAGGGATGGAGTTAGAAAATGTGGAAGTCGAGGCGGTGATGACCCGGGATCCGCTGGCGATTTGTCTGTCCCAACCCCGGGATATTTTTGCCATTTTATCCCTGATGCGCCAGCACAAAATTCGTCATTTACCGGCGATCGATGACGAGGGTCGGGCGATCGGGGTGATTAGGCCGCGCAGTATTCGCCAATTGCTGCATCCTAGGGATTTGCTCAAGCTCAGACGAGTGGAGGAAGTGATGAGTCAGCGGGTGATTCACGCGCCCCCCACGGCGTCGCTGTTAGAAATTATCCAGACAATGGCCGATCGCCGGGTGAGTTGCGTGGCGATCGCCCAACCGATTACCCCCGGGGATCCCGACTCCGCAATGGTGCCGGTGGGTATCTTGACCGAACGCGACATCGTGCAGTTTCGCGCATTGGGGCTGAATTTAACCGCCACCGAGGCCCAGGCGGTGATGAGCGCCCCCTTATTGCCCATTCAAACCAGCGATTCCTTGTGGGAGGCGCATAAATTGATGGAATCCCATTTCATCCGACGGTTGGTGGTGATGAACGAGGAAGGCACCCTCGCCGGGATTCTCACTCAAAGCAGTCTTTTAGAAGCCCTGGATCCGGTAGAACTGTATGCCAGCCTCGACATTGTGCGACAAGAATTAGACCGGTGTACCGCACAATTGCGAGAGGCAAACCAGCGCTTGCAACGGGGAATCGAAGAGGGCATCCAAGCCCAAAAAGCCCTGGAGAAGCGAGAACGGGAATTTCGGGCATTGGTAGAAAATGCGCCGGATCTCATCGTGCGATTCGATCGCCACTGTCGGGTTTTATACGCAAACCCCAGTTTTGCCCGCGCGCTCGATCGACCCAGTGGCGAGATTATCCATCGCCCGGTTGGCGAAGTGGAAACCCCCGAAATCGCCCTGCGGTGGGAGGAAACCGTGCGCCAGGTATTCGAGACGGGGCAAGAAAAAACACTGGAACTGGAAAGAGCAAATGGGCAAACAACGGAATACTACTCCTGTCGCGTGGTACCGGAATTGACCGAAGAAGGTGAGATAACATCGGTGTTAGCGATCGCCCGGGAGATTGGCGCGCGCAAACAAGTGGAAGCCGCCCTGCAAAAAAACGAGCAACGGTTGCGGGGGATTTTTAATTGTAGTTTCCAATTTATGGGCGTTTTGGAACCCGATGGTACCTTAATCGACGCCAATAAAACCGCCCTGGAATTTGTCGGTGTCGCCTTAGAAGATATCCTCGGACTGCCATTTTGGGAAACCCCTTGGTGGCGGAAGTCTCGGGAGATACAACGACAGTTACAAGCGGCGATCGCCCGGGCGGCCCAGGGAGAATGCTTGCGGTATGAAGTAGAAGTGATGGGCGCGCGAGATTGCACCATTACCATTGACTTTTCCATTAAACCCGTCCTCGACGATAGCGGGAATGTCATCCTGATCGTTCCCGAAGGACGCGACATCAGCGATCGAAAAATATTCGAGCAAAAATTACAGAAACAAACCGTTGCCATTGCCAAAGCAAACGATGGCATTGCCATTTTAGATAGGAACGACAAATACGCTTACTTAAACGACGCTCACGCTCAAATATTTGGCTACAACAGCGCCGAAGAACTGTTAGGAAAAAGCTGGCTCGAACTTTACGACGCAGCCGAAGGCCAACGGTTAACTGATGAAATGGTTTCCCTGTTATTAGAACAAGAGTATTGTCGCACCGAAGCGATGGGACTGCGCCGCGATGGCACCTGTTTCCCCCAAGAAGTCTCCGTAACCCGGCTGGAAACGGACGAGAAGATTTGTATTGTCCGAGATATCAGCGAGAGAAAAGAAGCAGAAAAAGCCATGCGAGATAGCCAGGATTTTATCGAAAAAGTGGCGTTATCTTCTCCGAATCTGCTCTATATTTACGACATAAAAGCAGAGCGCAATGTGTATGCCAATCGGGAAATTTCCGAAATGCTCGGATATAAGCCGCAAGAAATTCAAGACATGGGCACGGATATTCTGCCTCAGATTATTCACCCGGAGGATTTACAGAAGCTTCCCGCCCATTTTCAACAATTCGATCGGGCGGAAGACGGGGAGATTTTTGAGTTAGAATATCGGGTGAGAGATGCCCGAGGAAAATGGCGCTATCTTTTGAGCCGAGAAACCCTATTTACCCGCAATCCCGATGGCACGGCGAAACAGTTGCTCGGAACCGCAACGGATATCACACAGCGCAAGCACGCCGAAGCGGTTTTGCGCGAAGCGGCAGATCGGGAAAAAGCCATATCAGTCGCCATAGAACGCATGCGGCGATCGCTGGATATCGAGGTCATTTTTAACGAGACGACCTTTCAATTGCGCCGAGTGCTAAACTGCGATCGGGTGGCCATTTATCAGTTTAATCCCAACTGGAGCGGGGAATTTGTCGCCGAATCAACCGCACCGGGCTGGGTTTCCGTGCTAGAAATGCAGCAAAATGGTTCGACTTCCGTTCCGCCACAATTTGTGGAAAACGACAATTGCCAGGTGAAAAGTTTGATTGGCTTTCCCCAGGTTTGGGAGGATAGTTATCTCAGCGAAAGGGCGGTGGATAAATTAGCCACCCATCAGGAAGCGTTAGTGGTAGAAAGCATTTACGATCGCGGATTTAGTGAGTGTTACATCGAACGGTTAGAACAACTTCAAGTCAGAGCCTATATTATCGTGCCCATTTTTTGCGGCGATCGACTCTGGGGATTGCTCGCCGCCTATCAAAATTCCGGGGCGCGCCAGTGGAAAACCAGCGATAGTAATATTGTCCTTCAAATTGGGGCGCAGTTGGGCGTCGCATTGCAGCAAGCGCAATTGCTGCAACAAACGAAAGAGCAATCCCAGGCGCTGCAGGAAGCCGCGATCGCCGCCGATACTGCCAACCAAGCCAAAAGCGAATTCCTCGCCAATATGAGCCACGAATTGCGAACCCCCCTGAATGCCATTCTCGGCTTTACCCAACTGATGAATCGCGATCGCACCTTGAGCGGCGAACACCAGGAATACTTGCAGATTATCAATCGCGCCGGCGAACACCTGCTCGAATTAATCAACGACATCCTGGAAATGTCAAAAATCGAAGCGGGAAAAATTGTCTTCAATGAATCCACCTTCGACCTGCACTCTACCCTCCATACCCTGGAAGAAATGCTGCGCTTAAAAGCGGTTTCTAAAGGCTTGCAGCTCAATTTTGACCTCGCGCCAGACATTCCCCAATGGGTGAAAACCGATGAAGGAAAATTGCGGCAAGTGTTAATTAATTTGATCGGAAATGGGATAAAATTTACCCAAACAGGAGAGATTACCGTGCGGGTTCGCTTAGCAGACTCATCCCGCGCCAGCCAGTCAAAACCCACGGTTTCATCCCCCGAATCTCACCTAGATTTTGAAATCGAAGACACCGGTCCGGGAATTGCCCCAGCAGAGATGCCTCGGCTATTCGAACCATTCGGGCAAACCCAAACTGGTCGCCAAACCCACTCCGGAACCGGCTTGGGATTGCCCATCTCGCAAAAATTCATAGAAATGATGGGCGGCGAGATTTCGGTCAAGAGCGTTGTGGGTCAAGGGAGTGTGTTTGGCTTTCGGATTGCGATCGCCCCGCCGGATCCGAGTCAAATGAAAGCTCCGCAATCCCACCGTCAAATTATCGGTTTAGCCCCCAACCAACCCCCCTATCGCCTCTTAGTGGTGGATGACGTCAGAGACAGTCGCCAGTTTTTAGTGGCCCTGCTCACATCGATTGGCTTTCCAGTGCGCGAAGCCGAAAACGGACGAGAAGCTTTGGAGGTGTGGGAAACCTGGGAACCGCATCTGATTTTCATGGATATGCGAATGCCGGTGATGGATGGGTATGAAGCCACCCGCCGCATTAAACGCAGCGATCGCGGACAAGTCACCATCACCATCGCTCTCACCGCTAGCGCCTTTGACAGCGATCGGCAGCAGATTTTAGCCGCCGGATGCGACGACTTCATTCGCAAGCCGGTGCGACAAGAAATCCTCCTCGAATCCCTCACCAAACATTTGGGCGTAAAATATCTTTATGAAGCCGAAAACCAGGCGGAAAAAAGCGAATCTCCAGAGTGCGAAACCCTTCTCGATCCCGCAGATCTGACTCCCCTTTGCGCTCAAATGCCAGCCGATTGGCGGACAAGGGTTCATATCGCGGCGTCTCAAGGCACCGATGATGAGATTTTGGAGTTACTGGCGGAAATTCCGGCAGAACTGGCTCCTTTGAGCAATGCACTCAGAGATTTAGCTTATAATTTCCAGTTTGAAACCGTGATGGCATTGACCCAGGACAATGAATAAGGGACTCATAATGATGAACGGTGTGGATCTGTCAAATAAAGATATTTTGATTGTAGACGATAACCCGGATAACCTGCGGATTTTGTCCTCGATTCTGCTCGCTTGGGGGTGCAAAGTCCGCAAAGCTTTATCCGGGCAAATGGCACTAAAAATTTGCGAAACTGTCTCGCCGGATTTGATTTTACTGGATATTATGATGCCGGAAATGGATGGGTATGCCGTTTGTCAGCAATTAAAAGCATTGCCCAACATGGCGAATGTTCCGGTAATTTTTATTAGTGCGCTCAATGAGGCGATTGACAAGGTAAAAGCGTTTGATGTGGGCGGGGTGGATTACATTTCTAAACCGTTTCAGGTGGAGGAAGTATTGATTCGCATCGCCCATCAGCTCAGAATTCGCCAGTTAACTGAAGAGTTACAGCGATCGAATGCGGATTTGGAACAATTCGCCTATATTGCCTCCCATGACTTGCAATCCCCCTTGCAGGCAATTGTAGGGAATGCGGATTTGTTGAGTTGGAAATATGAGGATCGATTGGGGGCGGATGGCGATCGCTATGTGGAGCAAATTATCCAGTCCGCATTTCGCATGAAGCAGCTCATCGAAGACTTGCTCGACTATTCCCGCATCGGTACCGCTTCGCGGCGTTGGAGTACCATTGATTGTCAGGAAGTGTTAGCCGCCGCTTTGTCGAATTTGAGTGCAGAAATTGCCCAGAGTGACGCGCGAATTACTCATTCTGAACTGCCCACAATCCTCGGCGATCGCACCCAACTCATGCAGCTTTTTCAAAACTTAATCGGCAATGCAATTAAGTTTCGCCGTCGCGATGTTATCCCCACCATCGAAATTTCCGCAACGCCCCATCATAAAAGTGAATGGCTGTTGCAAGTTAAAGATAATGGCATCGGAATCGAAAGCCAACAATGCGATCGCATTTTTGAAGTGTTTCAACGCCTGCATTCTACCGGGGAATATCCCGGAACCGGCATCGGTTTGACAATTTGTAAAAAAATTGTCGAACGTCACGGCGGGAAAATTTGGGTCGATTCCCAGCTCGGATGCGGCACTCAATTCTATTTTACCCTACCCCAAACCTAATTGACTTCTTTTTCCTTCAGTTGTTAAAATATCCCCACCGGGCTACCTCAACAAATCGGCAGCTCAAAGTTGACCGCTCTCCCTCTTATCCGATCCACGGGTGGTAATTTGCATTTTCGTCAATCCAATTATTATTTCAACTTTACCATGAACTTAGAAAAAAATTTAGCCAATGCCGGACATATTCTTGTCGTAGACGATCGCCCCGATAACGTGCGGGTTTTGGCGGGCATTTTGACCCCAGAAGGCTACAAAGTCCATAAAGCCGTAACCGGGAAAATGGCCCTCACCGCCTGTGAAACTGTCCCCGTAGATTTGATTCTCCTCGACGTGATGATGCCAGAGATGGATGGGTACGAGACTTGTCAGCACTTAAAAAATAACCCGAAAACGGAACAAATTCCGGTGATTTTTATCAGTGCGCTCAATGACGTTTTGGATAAAGTAAAAGCCTTTGAAGTGGGCGGAGTGGATTATATCACTAAACCCTTCCAAGACAAAGAAGTTTTATCGCGGGTGGAAACCCACCTGCATTTGCGCCGACTGCAAAGCAGCCTGGAAGAGAAAAATAATTCCCTCCAACGGGAAATCCAAGAGCGAGAAAAAATTCAATCCGAATTAGAGTTAAGCGAAGCCAAAAATCAAAGCCTTTTGAGAGCGATTCCCGATTTGATGCTTCGCATTAGCGCCGAGGGAACTTTATTGGATTATCGCCTTGCCAAAAATCAGCCGATCGCCAGGGATATTTCCCCCGAGGAGAAACATGCAGACACCCCGATGCACAATGCGGTGATTTTCCCGATCGCCGATCCCCTCTCCAAAGACAGCGCGATCGGCAAATATGTCTCCGATACCTTACCCAGCGACCTCGCAATCTGGGTGTTATACTACGTCGAGCAAACTCTGCGCGCCTCTCGAGTCCAAATTGGCGAATACATGCAACAAGTAAATGGCAAATGGCACGCCTATGAGGTGAGGTTTGTCACAAGCGGTCCGCATGAAGTGCTCGCGATCGCCCGGGATATCTCCGATCGCAAGCAAGCTGAAGCCGCACGACTCCAGGCCCAAGCCTTAATTCAAACCCAAAAACAAGAACTCGAACAAGCCTTAACCCAACTCAAACAAGCTCAAACTCAACTGGTCCAAAATGAAAAAATGGTCGGATTAGGCCAACTCGCTTCCGGTATTGCCCACGAAATCAACAATCCCGTTAGCTTTATCTACGGCAATATTACCCATGTTTCTGCTTATTTTCAAGACTTACTCGAACTCATCGAACTATTTCAGCAAGAATGCCCCCTTACTTCTACCGTAGAAGACTCCATCCAACACATCGATTTAGAGTTCATCACCAGCGATATTAAAAATCTGCTAAACTCGATGAAATCTGGCTCCGAGCGCATCCAGAAAATCGTCCTGTCTCTGAAAAATTTCGTCCGCCTCGATGAATCTGAAATGAAATCCGTGGATATCCACGACGGAATTGAAAATGCCTTAACCCTGTTACAACATCGCCTCGGACAATCCCACAACCACTGCGCTATTCACGTCAAAAAAGACTATGGCCATTTGCCTAAAGTGACTTGTTATCCCAGTCAGCTCAATCAAGTGTTTATGCACTTACTCAATAATGCGATCGATGCTCTAGAGTCATCAGTCACTGGTCATTCGTCATCGGTAACAGCTTCAAATGACAAAGGACAAATGACCAATGACCAACCCCAAATGACCATTCACATTTGCACCGAAGTCACCCCAGATAACAACGCCGTGCAAATCGCGATCGCGGATAATGGGCCGGGGATACCCGAATCGAGGCGATCGCGGTTATTCGATCCATTTTTTACCACCAAACCGGTGGGGTCGGGTACTGGTTTGGGATTATCGATTAGCTATCAGATAGTCGTGCAAAAACATCACGGCGAGTTAACCTGTTCTTCCACCCCCGGACAAGGCGCGAAATTTACCATCGAAATTCCCCTAAACCGGGAAAAGGCATCGCAGAGGGGAGGGGATTAATCTGAGATAATTGTCCCACCTTTGGGCGGGCGATCGGGGCGAGTGAATCGGCAAGATTCCTCCTGGAAATCCTGTGGTCATCCGCCCCAACAGGGATGAAGATTGTCAGTTATTTTGCCCCCAAAGTCCATCCCGAAGCAATTGGGTTGCGCCTTCAGCATCCAGGGGACGACTGAACAGATAGCCCTGCATATCGTGACAGTTTAACTGTAGCAAACAATCCCGTTGCGCTTCTGTTTCCACCCCTTCTGCTACCACCTTCATGTGTAATTGTTCTGCCAGAGTGATAATGGCGGAAACGATAGCATAATCTTTAGATTGCTTGGCCAAATCTCCCACAAATGATTGATGAATTTTAATCATTCGGAACGAGAATTTTTTCAAGTAATTTAAAGAAGCATAACCGATGCCAAAATCATCGATCGCGGTAGAGACGCCCATTTGCTGCAACTGAGTCAAAACCTCCACGGTTAAGTTAGCATCTTGCATAGCGGTAGTTTCGGTAATATCCAATCCCAACCATTGGGAATCCAAGGCGGTGGTGCGTAAAACTTGAGCGATCGCCTCCACCAAATTCGGTTGTTGAAACTGTCGCGCCGAAAGATTGACCACCATTCGCACTGGTGGCAAACCGGATTCCCGCCATTTTTGATGTTGAGCGCAAGCGGTTTCCAATACCCAAAGACCCAAGGGTAAAATCAAGCCATTTTCTTCTGCCAAGGGCATAAATTTATCCGGTGGAATCACGCCCAACGTGGGATGTTGCCAGCGCAGTAAGGCTTCCATTGCGGTAATTTTCCCGGTGTGAAGATTCACCTGGGGCTGATAGTAAATCAGAAATTCCTGAGTGGAGAAAGCGGTATGCAGGTAATTATCAAGCACCCACAACTCCGAAGCCTGAGAATTCATTCCCGGTGCATATAACTGATAGTCATTGCGCCCTTGTTCCTTGACGCGGTATAATGCTATATCGGCATTTTTAATCAAGGTTTCCGCATCGTGGGCGTCGCTGGGATAGAGAGCAATGCCGATACTGCCGGTAATATAGAGTTGATTGCCCTCGATATAAAAAGCGGGGCGGAGACATTCCAGGAGGCGTTCGGCGATTTGTGCGGCATCTTCAGGGGTACTGAGGCGATCGAGCAGGAGAATAAATTCATCCCCGCCCCAGCGGACGATAATATCCTCTTCCCGCAGGCAGTTTCGCAGGCGGACCGAAGCGCGTTCGAGCAATTCGTCCCCGATCGCGTGACCGAGGGTGTCGTTGATAATTTTAAACCGATCCAAGTCGAGGAACATCACTGCCACTTGGTGCCCGCAAATGCGAGCGGTTTCCAACGCCAGGGGCAAGCGTTCGTCGAGGACCTGACGGTTAGGCAACCCAGTGAGGCGATCGTGATAGGCTTGATGACGAATGATTTCTTCTTGGTAATGGCGCTGTAGGGCACCGCCGATACTAGCGGCGATCGCGATTAAAATCGATTCTTCGCTTTTCGACCAACTGCGGGGCGATCGCGTAGCATCAAATCCAATATACCCCCAAAATTCCCGTTCCACCAAAATCGGCACCATCAGCATCGACTGAGTGCCCTCTGCCTGCAAGCTCGCGCGTTCTCCCTCCGGCGCTGATTGTGCGAAAATGGCGCGGGGGTTCCCCAGGCACAACGCCTCCAACGCGCTAGAATTTTCGCCAATTGTATAACTTCCCTCCCGTTTGGCCGATACGCGATCGTTGCAGCGCCACTGGAACCGCACGATAAACTCGCAAGCCCGAACTCCCTCAAAATTAGCACAATTAGCTGCCAACTCCCGACTGTCGGGATGGCAAATGTTACCCAATTCGTGAGAAATAGAGTGATGGTTTGGATTGCTTCGGCGAGCGATCGCCTCGCAGATATACACTCGTTCCACCCCCGCCGCCGTGCCCAGAGTCGCCAATGCCTTCATCACCGCCTCGGGCATACTCAGTTCCGTGAGCAAATGATTCATTGCCTCCGCCACGCCCAACAGCAAACTATCGCGCTGGTGCAGTTCCGCTTCCGCTTGCTTGCGCTGGGTAATATCCACCACCGTTCCTTCATACCCCAGCAATCGGCCATTCGCATCCCGAATTGTGCGGGCACTTTCCGAAATCCAAATCGTGCTGCCATCGCGGCGATAAACCCGAGACTCGAACCCCCACACTGCTTCCCGTGCTTGTAACAATCGGCGAAACTCCTGTCGGCGTTGCGGATCCACGTAGAGCTGATGCTCGATATCCGTCAATTGTGCCATTAACTGTGCTGGCGAATCATAGCCATAAATCCGGGCTAACATCGGATTCGCCGTCAAGTAACGGCCCGCCGGCGTGGTTTGAAAAATCCCTTCCACCGCATTTTCAAAAATGCTGCGATATTTGCGCTCCGCCTGTCGCAAAGCCGATTCCGCCTGCTTGCGCTGATAGTAACTCGACATCATTTGACCGATAACGCGCAACAAATGCACATCCCCCGGAGACCATCGACGTTGTTCCCTCGCGTCCAATCCGATAAATCCCCACAGAGTGTCGGAGGGGGAATAAATCGGCACCAGCAGCACAGCGCGAGCATGAAGCCGCCGCAACAGTGCTTTTTCCGCACGAGCTGTCGGTGGGAGTTCGTCCACCTCCTCAATCGGGCAAATTTCCCCCGTGAAGAGCTGCTGCATTAACCAGGGAAACTGGCGCGGGTCCAGATAAACATTGGCCTCGCTTTCTGCCTCCTGGTCTCTGTCGCACCACTGATAAATCTGGCTCATACTTCTGCCATGCTCGTCCAGGGAAAAGATATACGCCCGATTCACCCGAGCCGCAATGCCCAGCAGTGCCAGAATTTTGCCGAAATCCGGTTCCCGGGAGGAGACAAACAAGCGGGAAATTTTAGATAAAGCGGCTTCGATCAGCAGTCGGTGGTGCAGTTGTGACTCGGCTTGCTTGCGTTGTGCGATGCTGCGCGAATTCACCACGATGCCTTGGATCGTGGGGTCGTCGAGTCGGCGATTGCTCACCGATTCGATATCGATCCAACTGCCATCGGCATGACGAAAGCGATACTCGATCGCAGCAGTTGCCGAAGGGGAAGGGGCAGGGGGGATAGCACAATCCGTCTGTGCGGGGCGATCGTCCGGGGGTGAGGCGGGGGGCGTCAACAGCACATCGGCAACCGCCGATCGGTCTTCTGGGTGGACGTACTCTAACCAATTTTGCCCCACGAGGGTTTCTGGGTTGTATCCCAAGAGGCGATCGAGGGAAGAAGAACCATACTCAATGGTGCCGTCAGCGGCGAGAATCGCGATAATATCTGAGGAATTTTCCACTAATGCGGCGAAGCGAGCTTCAGCTTGTTTGCGTTGGGTGATATCGATCGCCGTGCCTTCGTAACCGAGAAGCACGCCGTTGGCATCCCGGATCGCCCGGGCGTTTTCGGCGATCCAAATAATGCTGCCATCTTTGCGATAGCACTGCGACTCAAAGTTCCACAAGGCATCGTTTTCTTCCAGCAGGCGCTTGAATTGGGCGCGACGATTGGGATCCACATACAGTTGATGCTCGATGTCGGAGATTTCCCGGATTAATTCAGCGGGAGAGTCGTAGCCGTAAATCTGAGCTAAGGTGGGATTGACCAGCAGGTAATGCCCCTCGGGGGTGCTTTGAAAGATGCCTTCGATGGAGTGTTCGAACAGGCGGCGATATTTTTCTTCCGCTTGACGCAAGGCTTCTTCGGATTGTTTGTGTTGAATCACCGCACCGAGATGGGTGGAAATCTCGCAGATGAGTTCCACCATGCGGCGATCTTCCGGGCGCGATTTGAACGTGAAGAATTGCAGCACGGCGATCGCCCGATTCTCCGCCACAATCGGCACCGCAAAGGTGGCTTTGAGGCCGATTTTGCGCCCTAGGCGAACCTGGGGAAACACAGATGGCGAGAGTTGGGAAATATCCGGCACCCATTCTGGTTGTTTTTGCACCCACACCCGTCCGGGAAGTCCCATCCCGGGGAGAAAGCTAAGGGTTTCCCTGTGCTGTCTGAAGTGTTCTAATCCGGGAAATGCCTGGGGGTCTCGGTGTGCCTGAGGCCCGTAGTCAGTTCGCCTGCATTGCAGATAGCCGGTTTGCGGGTTGAATTCCCACGCTTCTCCATAATCCCACCCGCTACTTTGGCACACTTGTTGCACGGCTAAGTTTAAGGCGCTGTGAAAATCGTCGGCTTGTGCGAGTTTTAAGCCGATGGTTTGCAATTGCAATAAAGACGCTCGATTCGGCTGGCGCACCACTTCCAGAGATTGGGTTTGGTGGATGGATTGGCACAGGCTCATAATGGCGGTAATGCTTTTGTTTTGGTGTTCCACGGGTATTCGTTTGACTCTGACGGTTTGGGATTGGCTGTTTGTCGAGGACGCGATCGCTCCATTTCCTTTGGATAATCTGCCGTTTTCCCTTTCTCGATGCACCCCCGGGTGGAACTGCTGGAAAACCGCGCCCTGGATTGACCGATGTTGCGGTGAGGGAGGACGGGTTCTCGGGGGTGCAGCACGGCTTTCGGCGCTTCCCCACTCTTCCCCCCGATACACCTATTTCTGACTGCACCCATTTGGCGGCTGGCGGTTGAAATAGCAACCTCCCGAAATTCCCCCCGTCGGGGGTCGCGACCTCTCTACCCCCGGTGATGGGTTAAGGCCGATTTTCCCTTTCCAGGCGGTCTAATGAGCGCTCTAAACCTGCCGGCAGACTCTCGGCGGCTGTCGTGCTGCGTGGTTCGGCCATACCTGGGTTGACCCACCTCCTGCTTCGCTTTGCGGTCCGACATCTGGAACATCGAGGATCGATCCAATTAAAATCTACTCTTAACCGATCCTTAATACGGTATTACAGAATTGGGTTTTAATTCAGCAGCAAATTACACAAAATTAAAACTCGTTTTGGATTAATGGCTGAGGCGATCGCTCGATGCAAAGGGTCCTTGTGCCCTCTTATTAATTTTTGTTAAATTTCTCTTTTGGCGTTAAGCTTTATCTCGGTGGGGATATCCTTGGGTGTGGTTCTCGATCCGTGGCGGATACTTTCACGAAATCGGTGCTTTTTTTCTTCCCGGTGTCAGTTGAGCCGCTGCCCGCATTGGAACGCCGAAACCTGTGGTTTTGTTTTTGCTAAAGCCACCGCTTTATCTGTTTTAAAACAACGGATTTGGGTACCCAATCCCCTGTATCCCAATCGGCGTTTCTCAAATTTTAAATTGGATTGGGGAATCCATTAAGTTGTTTCTCCTTCCCGCCTCTGCGAGCATTGTTAAAGTGAACGTTCCGGATAGATCCGCACGGAATTGGCGGGGTTGTGTCAACCTGCACCACGAAAAATCTCAGGGTTAAAATTTTTTAAATTCTCTCCAATGGGCGAATTACCATTGCGGCGAGGATAAAATTAATGCTTCTGCCTCTGTAGGATCTAAAGGTGGCGAGAAAAAATACCCCTGTCCGACTTCGCATTTCAAGGTCCACAGTTGCACTAACTGGGTTTCGGTTTCTACACCTTCCGCGATCGCCTCGAGTCCGAGATGATGCGCGATGGTGATAATCGAACGAACCAACTCGGCGGTGTCGCTATCCGCACTCATGCGACTAATAAACGAACGGTCGATTTTTAAAGTATCGATGGGAAAACGATGCAGGTAACTCAAAGAAGAATACCCGGTACCGAAATCGTCAATACACACCCGCACTTTTCGGCGTTTTAATGCTTCGAGCAGTTGGCTAGCCATTTCGGCATGTTGAATCAGCACGCTTTCGGTGATTTCGAGCATCAATTGATGGGGCGGGATGCCGGTTTGGGCCAAAATGCGATCGATTTGGTCGAGATAGCCCGGTTGTGCCAGTTGTTTCCCGGATAAATTGATGCCTAAGGTCAAGTGAGCGGCATGAGGAGATAACTGTCGCCAAGTGCTAAACTGACGGCAAGCTTCTTGCAGGACCCAGCGACCGATTTGCTGCATCTTCCCGATGTCTTCTGCCACCGGGATAAACTCCGAGGGAGAAACCAAACCGCGCTCGGGATGTTGCCAGCGCACCAATGCCTCGAAGCCGATCGCCCGTCCGGTTTCCAAGGATATCATCGGCTGGTAGTAGATGGCAAACTCCGACAAGGGGCCCTCGCTTGCCCCCTCCCCGAACCGAGTGCCAGATGGCACATAGCAATCCAGAACCGATCCGATGCTTTCTTGCCGCCCATTTTCGCCGCCTTCCATGTCCTCGGTGGCATCCAGATGCAAAGTTTCTGCTTTTGCTTCTGGTAATGCGCGGCGCAGGTCATTTTCCAATTGCAACAGCGCCACAGCGCGTTCGTGCATGGTGCGATCGAACAGTTCGTAGCAACCGCGTCCGTGGGTTTTGGCGCGGTACATGGCGGTATCTGCATTTCGCAACAAGTCTTCTGGAGAATGATACACCACCCCGGAGGCGCGATCGCGACTCAAGGCAATCCCAATACTGGCATTGGTTAGCACTTCATGCCCGTTGAGTTTGAATGGTGAATTGAAGCTGGCGAGAATCCGCTGCGCCACCCGGGTGGCATCGCTCACATCTTGGATCTCATCGAGCAGAATCGCAAACTCGTCGCCGCTCAAACGCGCTACCGTATCGACACTGCGAACCGAGGCTAACAGTCGCCGCGAGATCGATTTTAACAAGCGATCGCCCATTTCATGGCCCAAGTTATCGTTAATCGCCTTAAACCGATCGAGATCCACAAACAACACCGCCGACATCTCCTCGGACTCTCGTCTGAGTCTCTCGCATATCCGACTCAAACACTCTTTGAAAAACGTGCGATTTGGCAAACCCGTCAAGGGGTCGTGAAAAGCAGCTTTGCGAAGTTTCTCCTCGGCGCGCACTCGATAGGTAATATCGGTCAGGGTTCCCACATAACCCGTCGGTCTCCCCTCACCTTCCCTGGATGGACTCGCCTGCGCCAGCACCCAGCGCGTCTCGCCATCTGCATTTTGTACCCGGTACTCCCCGTGAAATAATGCTTCGGCTTCCCGCGCCTCATGCCATCGCCCGCTTGCTTTGGCGCGATCGTCGGGATGGATACATGTCAGCCAATTTACCCCGATCGCTTCCCCTAGTTGCTTCCCGGTCATTTCGCACCAGCGCGGGTTGGCATACAATAATCGCTCTCCCCCAGCATCGCTATAGAACATTCCCACCGGACAGTGTTGGGCTAAGGTATAATCTCCCCACTCGCTTTCTTGCCAACTCCCCCTTGCCCGATTCCCTGGTTCGCCGCTCTCTTCTAATCGGGGCAACCCAGGCATTTCCACCGACTCGCTCTGTTGTACCCCCGGAAACCACACATCTGCGCTCCCCCATCGCGCGCTTAGGCTGCGCGGGTTAGGGGGGGGCGGAATATGTTGCCAAACCCGATGGCTGAGGGTTCCCCACGGCGCGATCGTCGGTGCAATTTGATTTTCTACCTTGTGCTGCTGCATCTGTTGTAGCGCCAAGTGTACCCCTGCCTCGGTTTCGCGATCGTCAACCTCCCTTAGCAATGACCCTGACTGCCGTTCCTCCCTGGGGGGATGTTCCTCCACCCCTTCAGAACCCGACACCTGGGGCGGATCTGCTGGGCGATCGCGATCCAATGCATGCAAAGCCGTTAGCTGCTGCAGTACATCTTGGATCAACCATAAACCCGCGAACATCTCTCGTGGGTTCGCTCGATCTCCCCGCGTCAATGGATCCAACCACGACTCGGTGAGGTTGCTGTTTTCCCCCTCTCCCGCTTGATTGCACAGCAGCGCCCGGGTGGAAACCGAAATCCCTTCTCCATCTTTGCAACTCTCTTCCTCCCGGAAATGCGCAACTGCGTCGCCAGGGGATCTATCCCCTCTACCGTGGCTCTCCACCTGACCTCTATCTCGATGGCGCTGGCGACTCAGTTCCCTCGCCACCTGAGCAATCAACTCGATGGCTTCATCCCATGAAACATCCCATCCTTCCTGCATTGAGTTGCGCGACTTGAATCGCACCACTGCATCTTCTAACAGTTGTATTAACATCTTATTGACCCCTGTATGTTCTTTTCCCAGTTCGGTTCGCATCTAACTGTATTGCACTGGCGCGATCGCTTCTGCACGCTTTCCCTTAGCCATCACCTTGCTTGCGGCGCTCATCCTCCATAGCAGCGATCGCCTCCGTCTTGGTTTTCCATTGAATTGTTTGATGGTATTGTGCATTCCCGATTGGCACTCCCCTTCCTTTTTTTTGTGCTTTAAATTCACGAGCTAACTTTAGCTGTTCCCCAAAGCGCTCTGTATTTTCCAACTCCAGTTTAAGCCTCTCCCCAAACCTGCTTTTAGAGGCAGTTTTCCGCTGACTTGACTGGCGGATTAAAAGAGGGCATTTCCCTGCCACTGCTCTAGATTGGCTGGCGAACACCATTTACGATACTCCTTGAATTTTTGCACGGGCATTGAGGTGGAAAAATCGTTTTCTACGTTAACATAAAACCATCAGCAGTCTACCATCCGCGCCGGCCATAGATTGCCGCGCTCTCTCCCATCTCGGTGTTTACAAGTTGTAAAATAACTGCAATTGGATGCGATCGCTTTGCAATCGAGAAAAGGCGCGCATCTCCCGCCAATGTCCATCCCATCAATGAAGGACAAAAGCCAAAAAACCGCGATCGGATCGTGCCATTACGGTTGCCCCTCCAGTGCTTTTTCCTGCCGAGTGTGCCGCAAAACGATCGCTCTCGCAATTGACCCCATACTTCACCCTCCTACAGGAAAGCGACACTCCAACCAACAACAATCGGGCGCGCCCGATTGTCGCACAACCTTGTATTCGCCGTGGTATGCCCATTATAGGTCCCGCCAAACCCGAAGTGCCCCAGGATTCCGTTGACCCCTTTCATTAAGGGTTTACATAGAAATTCGCATAATGTCAAGGGTTCTTGAAATTTGTTAATATTTTCACCACTTCCCGGTTCTCGTTTACCCCCTTCCCCGTGAATGGGGTGTTGTCCCCGGTGTCCACTATGGTAGCAGAAGGGACTCACAACCCGGTTGAAGTCCCTCGCTTAAATTGTGAGGGGGCAGACAGCCCCCAGAGGAATTTTCCCCGCCACAACCCTAGGCTTGACGCTTTGAACTGAGGGAGAACCCGCCCGCCACCAACCCGCGATCGCTCGAACTTAACTCAACCTAAACTCAAACCATCCAAGCCTCAAGGGGCGATCGTTAAAGATTTAATTAAGAATATTCCCATCCCCGGTAAAGATTCAATAAAGCACTACCTGTAGGGTGGGCAACTCGTTGCCCCCCTACCCGTGACTACCCGTGACAAAGGTGCGGAAGTCATGTCAGAGAAATAAAGCCTCAAGAGGCGATCGTTAAAGATTTAATTAAGAATATTCCTATCCCAGATTTGGATATGTTATGTTACCCTACCCCCTCGCTTATCGCCACCGCGATCGCCCTCGGAAACACCGAATCCCTACAGCGCATTGCGCCGCGCAGCGATCGCCGGAGCGGTATAATAAAACACTAACCTTGGAATAGATCGGAAAGCCCTCATGTCTCTTGCACCTTGGCGATCGCCCCTGTCTCGGGCACTCCATCGCAACCGCGCCCGCGCCGACGCGAAGTATTTCCAGCTTGCTACCATCCGCCGCGATCGCAGCCCCGCCAACCGCACCGTAGTGTTTCGCGGCTTTCTCCAAGACAGCGATCGGCTCAAAATCGTCACCGATGGGCGCAGCGAAAAAATCGAACAAATCGATTTCAATCCCCAAGCCGAAGCCTGCTGGTATTTTCCCATCACCCGGGAACAATATCGGCTGCAAGGAACCCTCACCTCAGTCAAAAGCGACGCCGAAACCCCCGAATTGCAACAAGCGCGCCACATAGCATGGCAAGACCTCTCCCCCAGTGCCCGCTTGCAATTTGCATGGCCCGCGCCGGGACAACCTCGCCACCCCAACGCCGACTTCGACCCCCCCGCCCCGGACCCGGTGCAACCCACAGACCCGTTTTGCCTGCTGTTGCTCGATCCGATCCGGGTGGAGTGCCTGGAATTGCGCGGCAACCCGCAAAATCGCTGGCTCTACTTGCGACAAAGCGATCGCAGTTGGTCCGTGCAAGAAATCAATCCCTAAGATTGCATCGATAAACCGTGGCGATCGCCTCGGATGCGGTTTGCGGATGGCACGGCTTGCCAAACAAATATCCTTGACCGTAATCACACTGCCACGCCGACAACTGCTCGAGCTGCCCGGGGGTTTCCACTCCCTCGCAAACCACATCCATCCGCAAATTATGCCCCAGCATCAAAATCGTCCGCACAATTTCCCCATTATTTTTCTCCCGCTCCAAATCCATCACAAACGAACGGTCGATTTTTAACGTATTCACCGGCAATTTTCGCAGATAACTCAAGGACGAATACCCGGTGCCAAAATCATCAATGCACAACTGAATCTGACGCTTTCGCAATTGTGCCAACATTGCATTTGCCGCTTCCGGATTTTCCATCAACATGCTTTCGGTGATTTCTAATTTCAAACAGCTCGCATCAATCCCGGTTTCTGCCAAAATGCGATCGATTTGCTCGATGAAATCCGGTTGCGAAAACTGTTTCCCGGACAAATTCACATTCATCGTCAGGGGCACAGTACGGGGAAATTCCCCGTGCCAGCGGCGCAGTTGCCAGCAGGCTTCGCGCAGCACCCATATCCCCAACGGCACGATCGCACCCGTTTGTTCGGCAATCGGAATAAACTGACTCGGCGAAATCATCCCTTTCTCTGGGTGTTGCCAGCGGACTAGGGCCTCAAATCCCGTCACCTGCCCGGTTTTCAGGGAGACGATCGGCTGGTAGTGCAGCAGCAATTCATCCTCGGGATGCTGCAGCATTCGTCGCAGGTCATTTTCCCACTCTAACTGCTCCACAACCCCGGCGTGCATGGTTTCGTTAAAAACCATGAAACAGCCGCGCCCTTCTCGTTTGGCGCGATACATTGCCGTATCCGCATGGCGGAGGATATCTTCGGGCTGTTGCGATCGCCACTGGCGCACTTGATGCGCGCCAATCTCGGGGCGATCGCCGGCACTCAATTCCCCTCCCCGCGCATCTGCACTGCGGTGGAAGGCGATACCAATACTGGCATTGGTATAAACTTTGTGATTTTTAATCTGAAACGGATCCTCTAACACTTGGTGGATCCGCTGGGCCACCGCTGTCGCTTCGCCAATCTCTTGCATATCTCGCAGCAAAATGGCAAATTCATCCCCGCCCAGGCGCGCGACTAAATCTCGCGATCGCAGGCAGTTTTCCAGTCGTCGCGCGATCGCCACCAGCAGCTCGTCTCCAATATTATGCCCCAAGGAATCATTCACCAATTTGAATCCATCTAAATCCAGAAACAGCAGGGCAAACCCCGACTCGGCTTTCTCTGATTTCACCTCTAGCTCATCCCACAAGGCATCGGTTAACATGGCGCGGTTGGGCAACCCCGTCAGGGCATCGTGAAAGGCAGCGTGCCATAATTTATCTTGCAGCCGCTTGCGCTCCGTAATATCCCGAATGACCACGGAAAATCCGCGCAAATATCCCCTCTCGTCTCGCAATGCGGCAATTAGCATATCCCCCCAAAAATACGATCCGTCATGGCGCCTGCGCCACCCTTCTTCCTCCATGCGACTGGCAACGGCGGCTAAGCGCAACGCCTGATGCGGTTTGTCGTTTTTCACCTCTTCTGGGGTGTAAAAACAACCGAAATGCTGACCGATAATTTCGGGTTCTAAATACCCGGTGATTCTTTCGGATCCTTCGTTCCAACTCACCACTTTGCCCACCGGATCGAGCATGAAAATTGCATAATCTCTGACGCCTTCGACTAAGAGGCGAAACCGTTCTTCGCTGGCTTCTAGCAGGGAGTTGGTTTGCATCATCTCCATCTGCGCTTGTTTGCGATCGGTGATGTCGCGACAACAGTAAAGGGTGGTTCCGTTTTGAATGGCGACTCGTTTCACGTTGATCAGAACCGTGCGGCGTCTGCCGTTTTTCTCCCGCACTTCTCCCTCGATGTTTTCAATTTCGCCAACGGCTTTAAGCTGTTGCAAATCGAATAGGTCCTCGCCAATCAGGTGGCTGATATTTCCCATTGCTTGCATTTCGGCAACGGAATAGTCGAAAAAGGCTTCGGCGTTGGGACAGATAAAGGTTAAGGCTCCTTCGTCGTCGGTGATGAATACCGCATCGGAAACATTGGTGAGGATGAGTCGATACAGGGCTTCGGAGGAGCGCAATCCTTCTTCGGCTCGTTTGCGATCGCTGATGTCAATTCCGAGTTCTAATACTAACGGTTTCCCATCTATATCGGCAAAGGGATAGTCGTAGATTTCATAGGTGCGATCGTCTTCGCTGTGCCACTCCCACTGACGCGATTTTTGGCTCTTAAACACTTCTTTTGTGGGACATCCTTCGCCGGGGTTTTGAATCTTTGCCGGCGGGTTATCTCGGCATTTTCCTTGCGGTTCGCCAAAGGTTTCCCGAAAATAACGGTTGGCAAACCGAATGGAGCAATCCGGGGCTTGCAAATAGACGAAGGCGGGTAATCTATCCAGGAGTTGATAGAGTCTTTCCCGTTCGGTTTTTAACTGCAATTGGCACGGGTTTCGTTCGGTAATATCTCGGGCAAAAATAGCAACTTTCGTGACTTGATTTTGGCGGGTGCAGATGGGATAAATACTGTTGTCGATATCTCTGCCATTATGTCGGTCTTCAAATTGTTGCGGCTTTCCAGTCTCGAAGACGCGATCGATGGCGGCTTTTCTGCTGTTGGCGAGTTTGGATGGTAACAAG
The DNA here is from genome assembly GCF_055795085.1 of Phormidium sp. CCY1219. Taxonomy (NCBI): domain Bacteria; kingdom Bacillati; phylum Cyanobacteriota; class Cyanophyceae; order Oscillatoriales; family Oscillatoriaceae; genus Phormidium; species Phormidium sp. CCY1219. The sequence continues at coordinate 34,152 of NZ_JAYFEQ010000531.1, forward strand.
TCGTAGGCGCATAAACCGATGATTTCACTGGCACTCATCCCCAGTTGTTGCCCCGCAATCGAGTTGGCGGCTAAAATGGTGCCGTCGCGATCTAGAATGCCTGCGATTTCATGGGTGGCGTTGAGCAGCGCTTGCACGATGTCTTGGGTTTCTCTCAGTTGCGTTTCTAGGGTTTTCCCTCGGGCGATTTCTCGGGTTAAGCGATCGCGCATCCCTTGCAATTGCCCGCTTGGATCTCGCAGTTTCTCGCCTTTTGGGTTTTTTAACCCGGCTTTTGTCTTGAGCAGTGCGTTCTCGAGTTGTGTCTCTCGCATCACGATCGCCAGTTTGCTCAGCTTCCCTCTGCGATCGAAAATTGGCGCGATCGTGCCTTTGGCGTCGATATCCCCTCGCTTTGTCCCAAACTGTTCTCGCTTTTGCGTCTGAATTACTTTTTTAACGTGGTGGCTTATCTGTTGCGCGAGTTCGGTGGGTAAAATTTCGTAAATGCAGGTTCCGTTGAGTTTGCGCGCTTCATAGCCCTGCTGTCTCGCTGCTGCTCGATTCACGAGTAAAATCTTTCCTTGACAATCGATTAATAGAGTGGGATCGGGATGGGCGTTGAACGCATCTTCTAGGTTTTGCCCCTCCTGTCTCGCTTTGATTCGCGCCGCTTTCCGGGAAAAAGGACTGAGTGTTTTGCCGTGGGTTTTTAGCAATTGTGCGGCAATTTTTCCTAAGCTTTCTAATGCCATCACCACAGCAGTATCGAGCTTGTGTGGCACGTTATCCATTACCCACAAATGACCGAGACAAGTGCCTTCCCCATCGAGTAAGGGTATCTTCTGGCAAAAGCTAAAGCACGAAGACGCGATCGTGCAGTCGTTCCAGCTCTTGTCTCCAATGGAAAAACAATGCAGCGATCGCCCTTCAGTCCACCCGGATACAATTTCCGCCATTCCCGCTTCTGGTCTGGCTTTAAACCAATGCTGACCCCCCTCTTTGCTTTGCACTAATGCCACCGGCGTGCTGCATAATTGAGCGGCTAACCGAGCAATCTCTTCTAATCCTTTTTCTCCCACAAATTCGTCGTTCTCTACAGGCTTTTGATTGAACGGTTGTAAGTTTTGTTCGCTCAGCATTTTTTGTAGCATCTTTTTTCCTCTTGCTTCTGTTGCGGTGGATTGACTGACTCTCCCTCGCTCGATACGAGTTCGTTGCTGTCGCGATAGCTTGCTTGCCCGGTATCGGTCAATACTATCCTCGCTTTTTCTAGCCCCTAGCTTTCTATCTAGCAGTTGGTCACTGTGCAGATAAAAACCTGATTCATTTGCCAACTTCTGGGAATGGGTCTTCCTGCTTCACGGATTTGTAGGTGAGTTTTAACTTTTCTTTATTATTCCTTCAGGGATAATCAACTTTCCATTGGGGAGTTTGATGCAGGCTCGTGACACAGTGGTGTCAACCTCCAGAGTTCACTCCTTGTAACTTACAATACACCCTGATTTTTGAATTCCTTCGCTTTTTAATAGTTTCTTTGGCTTTTTGTAAGAGAATCATAACTTTTTAAGGCAGATTTATGTTATTCCAAAAAAATATTACTAAATATTGCATAGCCAAGAAAAAATAGTAACAAAACTTGACAGAATTGGCGATGGATGCTATTTGCCCCTAGCCTCACCGAGCGCTAAGATTGCCCCACGTCTCGCGAAAACGGTAACGCCGGGGATAGTCATGCTGACACCAGGGGGGAGTCTCTCGCGAGTTCTGTGAAGCTCCCAGAACCGGGGCGGTTTTAAAAAATGTTAAATTAAGAAAGCAGCAGCTTTCGATAAGTTCACCGAATTGGGGGAGAGCATGAATCAAGTGGATTACTTACGCATCAGTCTGATTGACCGCTGCAACTTTCGCTGTCAATACTGTATGCCGCAAGGAGAGGAATTGGATTATATCCTGCAACAGAATTTGCTCACCCATGAGGAATTATTAACCTTACTCGAACAGGTGTTTGTGCCCCTGGGATTTACGCGATTTCGCTTGACTGGGGGGGAACCGCTGATCCGCCCGGGGGTGGTGGATATCGTGCGGGCGATCGCGTCTTTGCCCGCCACTCGCGACCTCTCGATGACCACCAACGGCTTTTTACTCGCGCCAATGGCACAACAACTCTACGATGCCGGGTTGCGTCGGATTAACATCAGTCTGGACTCTCTCGATCCAGATACCTTTGATGAAATTGTCGGCACTCGCGGGCGCAGTCGGTGGCAACAGGTTTGGGATGGCATTCAAGCGGCATATCGCGTCGGGTTCGACCCGCTGAAACTCAATGTGGTGGTGATTCCTGGCGTTAACGATCGCGAAGTGCTCGATTTGGCGGCATTAACGCGCGATCGCCACTGGCATGTCCGCTTTATCGAATTTATGCCCATCGGCAACGATCGCCTGTTTGGCGATCGCGGGTGGATTCCCTCGGAACAACTCCGCCAACTTTTTCGCGATCGCTGGGGCTTGCATGAATCTCGCGTTCGCGGGAACGGCCCGGCGGATGTCTTTCAAATCCCCGGTGCCCAAGGAACCCTCGGCTTTATCTCCCAAATGTCCGAATGTTTCTGCGATCGCTGCAACCGCATGCGCCTCTCCGCTGATGGTTGGTTGCGCCCCTGTCTGCTCAACGAAATCGGTCAAATCGACTTAAAATCCGCCTTACGCCACCACACCCCCCTACCGGAACTTCGCGAACAGGTCGCTCGCTTGCTCGCCATCAAACCCGAAATCAACTTTAAACAGCGCGAATCCGGCACCACCGGCACCTACAGCCGCACCATGTCCCAAATTGGCGGCTAATCCCCATCGGGAACCAACCAATCATCCCGCCCGAGGCTTTTGCGACCCCTATCAGCCAAATTCCTCCACCCTGCCCCAAATCAAAAGCCCCCTTACTGACGGATTTGGGGGCTTTCTCAAAACTTATGACGCTGCGCGGTAAGAAGCAGCACAATTCCAATAATTACGCTTGTCGAGAATAGTATTCCACCACTAGCAGTTCGTTAATCTGTAGGGCAACCCATTCGCGCTCGATAATCCCGTTCACCTTGCCTTCCAGTTTGTCTTTATCAAACTCCAAATGGTTGGGAAGGTGGGCCAAACCGGGGGATTGCCGGTTCGCTTCCACTAATTTGCGAGAGCTATCCCGGTCTCTGACGGCGATAACGTCTCCCGGACGACAGCTATAACTGGGAATATTCAGCCGTCCACCATTCACCAGAATGTGACCGTGACTGACCAATTGTCTGGCGGCGGGAATCGTGGGAGCCATCCCCAAACGGAAAACCGTGTTATCCAGTCGCATTTCCAACAACTGCAACAGCACTTGCCCCGTGGAACCCGTCAGGCGGCGCGCGCGACGCACGTAACGCAAAAGCTGCTTTTCGCTCAGTCCGTAGTTATAGCGGAGTTTTTGCTTTTCTTCCAAGCGGATCGCATACTCGGAGCGCTTCCGCCGACCCTGACCGTGTTCCCCGGGGGGATAGGTGCGCTTGGGAGATTTCCGGCTTAAACCGGGCAATTCTCCTAAACGACGTACAACTCTTAGCCGTGGGCCTCGATATCGTGCCATGAAGTTTCCTCGTCAGTTCGTAAACTATTTTCCCAGACTCTCTAGTATAGATCTTTAACGGAACGACTTTCAAATCCATTGTTGGATTTATTGGGTCGGGGAAACCCGTAATGCCCTAATTTCGGTTGTTTTTTTTCTGAGGAGTCCCAAATGTTTCGCCAAATCCGCGATCGCCTCCCTCGCAGTCCCCTCAAATTGGCCCTCGTTGGCATGGGTTTGTTGCCCGCGATCGCTACCTTCTCCCCTTTTCTCAAACCCGCTGTGGCGGCTAACCCTTACGATATCTGCGCCGAAGACCTGTTGCGTCGCCAACTCCCTCCGGAAAGCGTCGCCTTAGCTTGTTCTTCGGTCCTCGACCCGGAAGAGTTGGCCGAGTGCGTGGTGGATATCGATGTCAATACCGATATTATCGCCTCCGATGCCTTGGTTGCCTGTCAGCAGGTGCGGCGTCCTCTGGAGTTGGCAACCTGTGTGGTGGATATCGCCGAAGTCTCTGAGGTCAGCGATGCCCCGGCAATTTTGCAGTTTTGCGGTAGCAGTTTATTGCCCGAACGGTTTGCCCAGTGTGTGGTGGGGTTGAAAAATGAAATCGATTTGATTACTACCCAAGCGTTGGCGATCTGTATTGATGCCGGCGATCGCATTATCGACCCCGCACCAGATTTTATTCCGGGTAAGGAACCGCCCTCGGAACCCCCACCGACCGATAACTTGCCTTCTACTTAACGCGATCGCCCTCACCGCCGAAGCACTCGCGTTCGGCAGTGAGGGTCTTTTTGTCTATTGCTGGAGATCTGCTTAAGCGTGGCATTCACACCCTTGGTGGCCGCACCCTGTCCCATTCGGATGACCGTTGGCGCAGGCGTCGGAACAGTAGTATTTTCCGTCTTTCATCACGGCTTTATCTGTGGAAACCACGCACAGGCAAGAGTCACAAGCACATTTCATGTCAGTTACAGGAGCCATTTTTGTTTTTCCTTTCTTGAATCGCTTTTCAGTTTTAACTATAACATCTGAACAGATATTCAGGCATTTTGTTAATGTTTTCTTAAGCAATGCCTCCCCATGCCCCGGGGAAATGCCTCCTACCTCCGCAATCCCGTCAAAAAATTTCCCCTGCCCCCAGGGTGGTCATCGTGACAGGGGGAATGCTATAATCGCTGTAACGCTTAACCAATCCTGGTTTGACCGGGCAATCAAAAAAAAATTGACCGAAGGGGTTGTCAAACAGGTTAAGTTATGGTTATAATCAAAACAACGACGACGCGGGATAGAGCAGTCTGGTAGCTCGTCGGGCTCATAACCCGAAGGTCGGTGGTTCAAATCCGCCTCCCGCCATTCCACCCCCCAAACCCCTGCAATCGCAAATGGTTGCAGGGGTTTGTTGCATGTTGATAAATCCGACGAAGCGATCGCTGCCCCTCGGTATTGGGGATGAGCGGTACAATAAAATTGAGGGCGATGGCGTCAGCGCCGAGGCATTCCTCTGGGTTGTGCCGCGCTCTAACTATCTATCGATTCGGAAAAAATTGGAACTCAAGTATCATGGCGGTTAAACTGCGGCGACCTATTTTAATTGGCGGCATTGGTTTGTCGTTTGCCTTGTGGGCACTCGAGAGCGTGCAAGACTCCTGGAGTGAAGTGGGAGAAATCGGCATCCTGGGGGCGATCGCCCTGGGGGCCGGATTTTGGTTATTCCAAAGACGCGACCCCCCCACCATCAAAGCGATCGCGGCGGAAGCGGTAAATCGCGAAACCTTGGACAAAGCGATCGCTCAGGCGCAAACCATCATTACCCAGGTGGAAAGCGAAGGCGATCGCCCCCCGATTGTCCAACAGTGGCGAGATCGCCTCGAAAGTCTCTGCGGCGATACCCAGCGCCAAGACCTGCAAGTGGCCCTCCTCGGGGGCAAAGGCACCGGCAAAACCACCCTGCGAGAATGGCTGGATGCCAACTTTAACCCGCCACCATCTGCCGGGGCGATCGCCTTTCGGGAAATTCCGGCATTATTTACCGCCACCGAAGGCGGCGATACCGCCGGGAACATTTCGCAAACCGCATGGGATGCCGCCACCGCCGCCGACTTGGTATTGTTCCTCACCACCGGCGACTTAACCGACCCGGAATTTCAAACCTTACAACAATTGGTGAATGCTTCCGTGCCGGTGGTGGTAGTGTGGAATAAAAAAGACCGCTATTTGCCCGAACAACAAGCGGGAATTTTGCAGCAAGTGAGAAATCGCTTGGAACTGACCCTGGAGAGCGAAGATGCAGTGGCGATCGCCGCCGCACCCGCCCCGGTGAAAGTGCGCCAGTATCAAAGTGACGACTCCTGGCAAGAAACGATGGAACAACCCGCACCGGATATGGGAGAACTCACCGCCCGCTTGAGCGCGATCGCCAGCGAAAAGCGGCAACAGCTCTTGTTAGCTCAGAGCTATCGCACCGCGATCGGGATTAAAGCTGCCGCCCAACAGACATTGAATGACATCAGACGCGATCGCGCCTTGGGGGTTCTAGAAAAATATCAGTATATTTCCGCTGCGGCTGCCTTTGCCAACCCGGTGGCGGCACTGGATTTGGTCGCCACGGGTGCCGTAACCACGCAATTAGTCATCGATTTAGGGGAAATTTACCAGCAAAAATTCTCGGTAGAACGAGAGAAGGCGATCGCCGCCGCCCTGGGGGAACAACTGGTCAAACTGGGGTTAGTGGAACTGTCTACTCAAACCGTCACCGCTATTTTGAAAAGCAACGCCGTCACCTACGTGGCGGGAGGGTTAGTCCAAGGCATCAGCGCCGCGTATCTCACCCGGTTGGCAGGATTGAGCTTGATCGAATATTTCCAAGCTCGAGATGCCAGTGTAGAATCCGGGGTAAATTTGGAGAAACTGGGACAAACGTTAAAAGCCGTATTCGAGCAAAATCAGCGCGTAGCATTTTTGCAAGGATTTGTCAAGCAAATGGTGAAGCGTTTGGCACCGGAATCCAAGAAGTCGGAAAGCCTCACTGCACAAGTGCAAGCTTTGCAGGACAATAGAGATGGAGAGCGTTTATCGATTCCGAACCTTGAGCCAAGCACCTAATTCCCCCAACTCATCCCAATCCCCGCCCATGGGAACCGCTTCCCCTCGGCAAGATCCGCAGATTAACAGCGCCCGCGCCAGCATCCGGCAAGCTCTGTCCTGGTATTCCCACATTCGTCGCAACAGACGCGGGGAAATGGACGTCAAGCAGCAGGCGCAGATACAAGCGCAACTCGATCGCCTCTCGGCGACCCTGGAAAAGCTCGATCGCCATGTGCTTCGCATCGCCGCCTTTGGGTTGGTCAGTCGCGGCAAATCGGCGGTGTTGAATGCACTGATGGGTGAGAAAATCTTGACCACCGGCCCGACCCATGGGATTACCCAATGGCCGCGATCGGTACAGTGGAATGTGGCCGACAATTTACCGGTGGAGTTAATCGATACCCCGGGACTGGATGAAGTGGAAGGTCAGGCGCGATCGGAAATGGCGCGCAATGTGGCCCAGGCGGCAGATTTGATTCTGTTTGTCGTCTCTGGCGATATTACCCGCACCGAATACGACGCCCTGTGCGAATTGCGCCGCACCCAGAAGCCGTTGATTTTGGTGTTTAATAAAGTTGACTTGTATCCGGAGCAAGATCGGCGGGCAATTTACCGACAGTTACAGTATTTTGCCTCGGCGAAGCAGAAGCGCACCGTCCCAGAATGGGAGGATGATTGGCGTGAGGCGGAGGCAAAAGCACCCGTAGACCGTCTCCCGCACCAGGAAGATATTGTGATGGTATCGGCAGAACCGGCTCCCTTGCAAGTGCGGGTGGAATGGCCCGACGGGCAGGTGTCATACGAGTGGGAAACGCCACCAGCACAAATTGACGAGTTGAAACAGAAAATTTTGCAGGTGGTGAACCAGCAAGGGCGATCGCTATTGGCGATTAATGCCTTGGTGCAGGCCAGAGAGGCGCAGGAAGCATTGGCTAATTGTAGCATAGAAGCGCGCGAAGAGCAAGCGGAACAGTTGATTTGGCGCTTCGCTCAGTATAAGGCGTTGGTGGTGGCACTCAATCCGATCGCTGTGGTGGATTTGATGGGCGGTGCGATCGCTGACTTGTTGCTGATTCGCGCCCTGGCCCGGTTATACGGATTGCCGATGACTGGCTACGAGGCGGGAAAACTCTGGCAGCAGATTTTATTTAGCAGTAGCGGTTTGTTGCTGAGTGAGTTGGCAAATGGGTTGTTTATGGGGTTTGGCAAGAGTGCGGCGGCGATTGTCGGCGCAACTGGCGATGTGGGCGGGATTACCGGCTATGCTGGTGCGGCGATCGCTCAAGCTTCAATGGCCGGTTTCGGCACCTACAAAGTGGGACAAGCCGCACAAGTATATTTAGCACAAGGCTGTACCTGGGGTCCTTTAGGTGCCAATACGGTCATCCAAGATATTTTATCTCGCGTAGAACCCAATACCGTCCTCTATCGCCTGCGCCAAGAGTTGCAGCAGCAGTTGGAATTTCAATCGAACGAAAGTAGCAACTTCTAATCCCTCCCCCCATTCACCCCACCGTAGGGTGCGTGACCCCCGTCACCCCATCCCTGGGACAAACCCCCAAATCCACGCCAGGGCGTCACGCACCACACCATATTTTTATCCCCATAATTCCAATTAAAAAACTCTCAAAATGCAATAAATTATCCAATAAAAAACAGATTGTCTATAGCAATTTCAAGCGCTCCACTACAGCAGCAAACTGACGGGTCAACCAACTTTCTTGCAAGCGCTGCTGATAAATTTCGGCGAGAGTCGAGCCAAACCAAATCAATTCCGGGCGCGATTTGCCGAGGCTAAGATATCCATTGGCAAAGTTATCGTATTTATCCGCTAAAGAAACGCGCAATACGGAATCAGAACTGGATGCGACTTGCTGGATATACCGTTGCTTGCGTTCTTTCCACGATCCGGTGCGATCGCATTCCGTGCAACCGCGAACGATCGCCGCCACTTCCGCGCCAAATTCCACTTCCAGGGTATGCAATCCTGCCTCGATCGAGGGGGCCACATCCTCGGCGTAGTCGTGCAACCAGCCGGCGATCGCTTCCGATTCGCTACCCCCTTGCAGCCAAACGTAGCTGGCGACGGCTTGGGGGTGTAAGATATAAGGAAGATCGCGATGTTTGCGCTGTTGGTAGCGGTGAGCGCTGAGGGCAAACTGCACCGCGCGATCGTAGCGTTCGGAATATTGGGGAAAATCGGAAAATCGAGCCATAATCTTGATTCTATCCTTTGACTCTAATCAACTTCATCGTTTTTGGAACCCGTAAGCCGTGCAACGGGACTACAATAGAAATCAGACCCACCGATGTATGAGTCGGTTTTTACCGAAATAACGTTATGGCAAAACCTTCTATTATTGAAGCCGTGGATAACCTGCCCGAAAGCAGTGTCACCACTTACATGCTGCGATCGCTAGATTTTGTGGTTCCCGGGGAATGGGAAAACCTGGTTGGTTTTGAGAACAGCATAGCTGTAGTGACCGGCAAACATAAGGAAAAAAAGATTAAGAAAATTCGCGATCGCGCCCTTGACCTGTATAATGACTCCTCCCTGGGCTATCAGCAAGCCCTGTGGCTTTACCAAACCGTCGATCGCGCCGATACAGCCCTAGGTGCTGCAGCACTGGCGAATAAAGTCAGCGAAAAAATCGGATTTCTCGGTTTCCTCAATAAACTTACCCCGAAAGCCGACACCACGCAAACCCTGGATCTGTGCTTAAAAATTGCCGTAGAAGCGATCGCCTACAGCAAACTGCACGGCATTCCCAACTCTCCTACCGCCTTTGCCACGGCTCTATCCAACTATCATAACGAAGCGGTGATGCGGATGGCGGCATTAGTCTGCGTGGATGCCATAATTCCCCTCGGACCGGATTTCATCCAAAAAGCGAATAACACTCTCACGCAAATGAGTCCCGCCCAACTGGAAACCAATCCCACCTTTCAAACCATTAGCAGTGCAATTCCGGGCAAAAACAACAGCGGAAAACTCAACTTTTTAGGGGAAACCTTTACCTCCGTGCAAGGGTGGATGAATAAATTAGTGGCATCTCGCAATCTCAACCCACAAAACGTACTCAGTCATTTGAAGCAATTTATCGACATCGCCGACGATAAACTCGATTATGTCGCCGCTTTCCTAGATATGTCCACCAACTACTTCGAGCATACCGGCACCCAAACCGTTGCCCGGAACTTGATTTTACGCGCTGCCGAAAAGCACAAAGATTAATTTTTGTCAAGCCCTCATTGAAGGGTTGACAGACTGTCCTGTTTTGTGGTAATAAAAGCTCGCGCTACGACAAACGGCACGCGCCAGAAAGAGCCAGGAAATGCGCTTTCATCCCTGGGTTTCCCGCCCAGGAGAGGAAAGCGCGATTTTGCCTGAATTTTTTTATTCCAGGGCAATCGCATATTAACTATATGAAATCCAAAACTCAATAATTAATCATAGGCAATTGGCTATGATAAGATAACATCATACTCATTGTCTTGCAATCAAGAAACTCATAGCTTTACCCATATGCCCCAAAACACACTGACAAAAAATCGCCGGTTAACTCAAGTTGGACTGCTGCACTTGGGTCGATACCTGCGTTGGCTCAGACACCATCGGGGTTGGACATCGGTACACGATCTGGGGCAATACATCGCCACCCAAGAGTCTGAGTTGCTCAAAGAGCGCGGCAAAGACTTGTATATCGATCCAGAGTTGGTGCCGGGGATATCCGGGCCGCAGATTAACCGAATTGAGGGGGGTAAAATTACCCGTCTTGCCATAGACCAACTGATGTTGCTCATCGACGTATTAGAACCGATTCATCCTCAGACAATGGAACCGATCGGCTTAGAGAGGTTGCTCGACATTGCCACTGGGGAAGCCACCATAGAAGTGCCCCCCCTTGGCAGCGAGTAAAAGGTTCGAGCGAATTTCCAGGGTAGGCAACAATGCCATAATCGAAGGCATCGGTTGCCATCGAGCTTTTCAGGCAAGCGAAAGGTAGCAGAAAAGAATCCGATCGCTTCTTTTGGGACGATCGGGTGGATGGCAAGCGAGTTAAAATGAACCGCATATAACAAAAAGCCTCCAAGCAATCACTATCAGCCCCTCAATTCAAAATGACTAAGCCAAGTTTGCTAGACATTCTTGAATATGTCTCCGTTGCGGGATCCGTCGCCGGATCCGTAGCCGCAGTAGCGTCGCAGCAGATTATCTATGCAGCGACCCCTCTATCTCTATCCGTGGTGATTAATCTAGCTAACCGCCGTCGGTTAGCGCAGGAGAAACTCGCGGCGCACAAGGTCAGCCAAGTCAACGAGCAACTGTCCCAAGAGGTAGGAGCGTTGCGCGATCGCGTCAATGGATTGCCCACCGACAGCGAATTTAACTTCGTGCAATCAGCAGTAGCCAAACATTCCGAGACCCTAGAGGCCCTGCAGCAGCAGGTGGAAACCACCCTTTCCCTAGCCAAGGGACTCGAGCTAAATCCCTTGCGACAAGACATTGCCCGATTGCGGGAAAACTATGCCAGCGTGCAAGAGAGCCTCAGCGGGACGATCGCCCGCCTAGACGCCGTAGAAGCCGGTGGTAAAGGAACAGCGGGAATCGAACGCTTAGAAGCGGCGATCGCGCAAATCAACAGCAAAGTTGCCCAATTCCAAAACAGAGTCTCGAAAATTGAAACCCCCTCGCCCAGCACGGATTTGACCCCAGTGTTCGGGCAAATTTCCCAACTACAGCAGCAGCTCGATACTCTAGAGGAGAGAGACCTCAGCAGCATCAAGCAGCAACTCGAACAGTCAAACCAAGAACTGGCGCAACTGCGCTTAAGCGAGAATCAACAAAGGGATCCAGAAAAAATCAGCGCCCTAGAAAGCGCCATTCAGGAGCTCGATCGCCGACAAAACGCCCTGAGTGATGCCGTCACCCCGGTGCGGAATCTGAGCCATCAGCTCGAAGAACTGAGCCAGAAAGTCGCCCAGCAGCCAGAGATCGAGCAAGTGGAACAATTGCGAAGCGCATTAGCCAGCGCGATCGCCCTATTGCCAGAACTGAAAGACCACTTAGGCGAACAGAACCTGAGCCAAGCAGCATCGGCGATCCAACCGGTAGATTTAACCGGGGTAGAAGAATCCCTTGCCAAGATAGCCGAATCCGTCGCCGAAGCGATCGCCGAGATGGAACAACGGATCGAGCCACTCGAAGCCGTAAACCTCAATCGGCTGCAAGACGAGATGCAGGCACAAACCAAAGACCTAGCGCAACTGCGCGAACAACTCGTCGGCGTGCAACAAGAACAGGGGTCTTGGGAAAGCTCCCTGAACGCCTTAAGCGATAAAATCGACGACAAACTCAGCGCCGGACTGTCACCGGAGGCGATCGCGAACCTAGAAACCGCCTTTGCCACCTTGCAACAGCGAGTAGACGAGCTTTCCAGCTTGCCCTATCCCGAAATTCACGAACAAATCGAGGGACTCGATGGGCGGTTGAGCCAGTTAGCCGTGGGGATTGCCTCCCAAGACGAGCTGACCCAACTGCAGCAAGCGGTAGCAGACATCAGCGACAGGGTGACGCAACTGGACCAAACCAGCGATCGACTCGCCAGCAAAACCGAAGTGCGCGAACAGATCGCCCAAGTAGAAAGCGCGATCGCCGAGTTAAACCAAAGCCTAGAAAACGCCGGGGTAGAACAGCGCCAACTCGCCGAACAACTGCAACGTTTGCGCTACGGGGATGAATCCCAAACCAACGGCGCGCTCAGCGCCACCATCGATCGGGAAGTCACCCATCAAATCCACGACCTGATAGAGCAATTTAACGCCCGTCCCGAATTCGAGCAGATTCAAACCCTGCGAGAAAGCGTTAGCGAACTCTACGAGCACCTCGAACAACTTCCTCCCCCCAGTCAATCCACCCCAGGCACCGAACCAGAAAGCCTGCAAGCCCTTCGCCAAGAGGTCGCCGATTTGCACGCCGCCCTAGCGCGCGTCAGCGAATCCGCCAATAACTTTTCCGAAGTTACCCCCCTGCGGATCGAAAACCTCGAACGCGACATCGAACAACTCGAAACCGAACTGCGAGAATTTGCGGGGCAAATTCCCCAAGGAGAACTGCATCCGCAACTCGAACAGCTCACCCAACAGATTCAGGCAATGGTCAGCCACCCAGAAGCCTCCGAACTGCTGAGTGTGGATGGGAAAAATATGGGACTGGCGATCGCCAAAAGCGTCGAACAGCAGCTCGAGCAGATCCACCAATTGCTGCAAGGGATTCAAGCCCACGAGTACCAGCTTGTCTTCGATCGCCCCAGCATCCGCGAGCAACTCGAAACCGCGATCGACAGCACTCAACAGCGGCTGATTCTCGTCTGTCCCTGGCTCAGTCGTGCCAGCATCGACCATTCCCTGGTGCAAAAAATCGAAGAACTCCTAAAACGCGGTGCCCAAATTGACATCGGGTGGGGTCATCTGCGCGATATCGAAGCCGGCGAATTTCCCATCCGGATTAACGAACGCTGGCAAAGCGATCCGGTAGTCAAGCGGGGATTGTACGATGCCCTCAACGAGCTAGAAGCGCTGAAAGAAAGCTATCCCAACCAACTGCGCTTTAAGATTCTCGGCACCCACGAAAACTTTATCGTCCGTGACGACGCTTGGGCGATGGTGGCGACGCACCACTTCCTCAGCAGCAGCGATGCGTTACCGGAACGAGAGGTGGGATTGCGAACCAGCGATCCTCGGATTATTCGCGAGCTAACCGCCCGGTTTAGCGAACCGACTCTTAACCCCGCCAATGCCAGCGCCTATTACAATCGCGGCTTCGAGCGGTTGGATATTGGGGATTATGCCGGGGCGGTGGAAGATTATACCCAAGCGATCGCGATGAATTCCAACCAGCCCACGGCGTATAATAACCGAGGTTTGGCGAAGTTTCACATGGGAGATATTGAAGGCGCGATCGCCGATTACTCCCGGTCCTTGGAACTCAATCCCCAAGAATCGGTGGTGTATTTCAATCGCGGGTTTGCCCGGTTCGATGGCGGGGATTATCAAGGCGCGATCGCCGATTACAGCCAAGCGATCGCCCTAACTCCCGAACAAACCGGCGCTTACTTTTACCGAGGCGAAGCTTACGGGGTGCTTGGCGATTACGCACGGGCCCTCGAAGATTACAGCCAAGCGATTCAATTGAATCCTCACGATGCGGTGGCTTACAATAATCGCGGATTGGCGCGGTATAACCAAGGGGACTATGCCGGCGCGATCGAGGATTACACCACCGCCTTGAGTTTGAAGCCCGAAGATGCCGTGGCATACTCCAATCGCGGCGTGGCGCGATCGGCCCGAGCCGACTATCAAGGAGCGATCGAAGACTTCGATCGGGCCATTGGTCTCAATGGAAATTATGCCGGGGCTTACAACAATCGCGGTTTGGCTCGCGCTGAAATCGGCGATATCCCAGGAGCAATGGCGGATTTACAAATCGCCGCCGACCTGTTTTCTCGCCAAGGCGATGCCCTCAATCACAGCCAAGCGATGGAGACTCTCAACAAGCTCTCCTGTACCGCCCAGTAGCCTAAACCCTTCCCCAGGTTGGGGAAGGGCGATATTTGTGGCGATGAGTTGACCGACAAGCGGGAATACAGATTCCCGCTTGGAACGTTTTAGGGGCGATCGCCGATTGATGGCCGGTGGATTTTCTCCCTCCCACCATCTGTGGCTCGCGATCGCTGTTATGATTTGGCCAGGGAATTGGCATCTTACCACAAACCATGCAAAATATCCAACCTTCTTTTCAAGCTTTGCGGGAAAACCTCCACCAGCGTCATTGGCAAGAATGGGCCGAATGGACCAGCGTGGGGGTTTCTGCAGTGGGCACCTTTGTCGCTGCATTGTCCGGACAGGTCGTCTATGCAGCGGCTCCCCTGACCCTGGCCCTGTCCTTAAATCTGGCATCGCGATCGCGCTTCAAGCACCAGCACGGACAAGAAACCAGCGCCCAAATTGCAGACCTGCGTCAGGTGGTGAATGGATTGTACGCCGCCCGGGAAGAAAAACCCGTCGCACCCCCCGTAGACTTGGATCCGTTTAAAGACGAACTGACTCAGTTGCGAAATCTGACTCAACGGTTAGAGAATAATGCGGTAAGAGAAGACGAGTGGGAGACGGTGAATGTCCGACTATTGCTGCTCCAAGAACAGATCGCCAAGCTGTGGGAAACCCTAGAGGGAGGCCCTACTTCCATCCCCACCGAATCGGTGGATGACAACGCCAATTTGCCGAGTAACTTCAGTGACGTGCAAGAGGCGATCGCGCAACTCTCGCACAATTTTTCCCACCTGCAAACCGAAGTGCAAGCGATCGCTTCCGGAAGGGAATCCACTGGCGATCGGCTGTCACCGGAACTCGAACCCTTGCTCGCGCGAGTGGCCCGGTTAGAGCAGCATAACAAAAAGATTATCAAACCCTATTTGCAGCGCCTGACGGGGATGGTGAAAAAATTGGAGAATTCCCACTCCCTCAGCGCGGTGAAAGAAAAACTCGATGGGTTGAGTTCCCAAATGGAAGGGCACCCGGAACGCCATCAAATTGAAGAATTGCAACGAGAGTTAGGACTCGCCACTGCAGGATTGAGCCAACTGGAACACCGATTCGAGGCCCTTTCCCCGCAAACCGATGCCGAGCAACTCAGCTCTTTAGAAGCGGCGATCGCCGAACTTTTTGAGAAGGTGAACGCCCTGCACGGTCAAATGCAACGTCGCCTCAGTTCCTTGGAACATGGCGAAATCGAGCGCCTTCATAAAGAAATTGATTTGCACTCTCATACTATTGTTAATTTAGAAGAGCATTATGACGAGTTGCTCAATTTGGTCAACCAATTGGGCGATCGCTTGGAAAATTTGCCCCCACCGGCGAGAATTGAATTATTGGGGGATGAATTAGTCCGCCTTTCCGAAGCGATCGCTCAGATGCAAAAAGAAATCGGCTTGCTACCTGCTTCTTCTAAAACCGAGTTCGAGCAGCAGATAGAAGAGTTAAAAACTGCGATCGCTAACCTAGAACGAAACAACCTCAAATACGTGACCAAAAAAGATTTATTGCCTCTGGTTCTCTCATTGAAGAAACTGGGACAACACAAGTTGAACTCTTAGTTGGTCATTGGTTATTGGTCATTGGTCATTGGTTATTGGTCATTTGTTGTTGGTCATTGGTCATTTGTTGTTGGTCATTGGTCATTTGTAATTTGTCATTGGTGGTTGGTTGTTGTTGGTCCGGTTGTAGAAATGGGATTAATGGCGTTTACAGGTTGGGCAAATAATTTGCATGCTTCCTGACAGGGGGAAAGGGCTGAGTGCAGCGCTTGGTAGGGGAGAAGATGCTTTTTTGGCGATAGTTTTTGTCGATATGGAGGTTGGGTAGATTAGCCGTTATGAATTATAATTTACTGCTGGAAACGATAGGGTTTTTGGCGATCGCGAATTCTTTTTTTGTGATTTTTTGGCGCAGGTGGAGAAACTTACCGCCCTATCACCTACCCGAATCGTTGCCGAGTTGGTTTACGCCGTGGTTGTATATCGTGCTGATTGTAGGGATTTTGCTGCCCGTGGGGGCATTGCTGTGGTGGGGAGTATTTTTAGGAAACCGGCTTGTGGTGGAGGCGATCGCGCCGTATTTGCTCCTTGTCGGATTGCAAGTCTTATCCGAAAGCGTCACCCTGAATCAACTGCAATCTTGCGTGTGGGTAACGGTGCCATTCGTGTATATTCCCTATCGAATTTGGCAGTTAGCCAGGGGCGCGATGCTGCTTGGGGAAGACAGTGGAACCCTTTGGGTGCAGAGATTATTGATATTAGAAATCGGGGTATGGGTTATTAATTACCTCTTAGACTTGTCAGAAATTCCGCGATTGTTGCGCTGGGATATTCAGGAGGAGTCAGAGAGATAAAGCGAGGGGTAGAAAAGTGGGGGAAATTGTGGTAAAACCGCCTAAACGGTGAGGCAAAGATACCAATGCCAACGAGAAATAATGACGAACAAGATTGCAAGACAAGCCACGGTATTTTTCAGTGAGGGCGCTTTAGGAGGGTTGACAAACTCCCTAACCGTGTGGTTATTTGGGCAATTATGGATTACCAGTGCCCTCGGGGTAAATATCGCGCCGGCACTGACCCCAAACTGGCTTTATCCGAGAATTGTGTGGGGTGGATTGTGGGGAGTTTTGTTTTTTCTTCCTATTTTGAAAAACCACCCGTTAAGCAAAGGGTTGGTGTTGAGTTTAGGGCCAACCCTTGCAATTGTTAGTAGTGTTTCCCGGGAAAGCGAAACAGGGAATGATGGGGTTGGAGTTGGGGATGTTAACCCGTATTTGTGGTATTGTTTAATGCCGTGTGGGGAATCACAGCAGCTTACTGGATAGAATACATTCGGCAGGGGAATTAGAGGGGGGAAGAGAGGCGATCGCCCATCCCCTAGCGTCGGTGAAGGGTAGGGAAACAGAAGTGCGGCGATCGCAGCCACCCCAAAATCCCGACCCCCTTTTTCTTCACCCCCAATTTCACAAAAATTCCTACAAACTCCCCTGGGAATCTGGAGCAATATCAATTCCTTTGCCTTGTTTCATCTGCTGCTGAGGGGTAATTAAATCGGTCAAATCATTAATTTCGATGCCCGTTTTCTGACCGGCTTTTTTCAGTTCTCGTTCAAAACTACTGAGATCGTCCCCATAACCGCATTGTCGTGCGGCAGCTTCCAATCCCTGATTTACACTGGCTTTTGCACAGTCAATTAACTCGACTCCTTCCAGTCGTTTCTCTTGGGGTGCCATAACTTCAGACCTATCGTACTGCTCAAAATAATTACCAGTGTATCACACTCCGTGACAAAACTCATCCCTCTGAAGGCATAAGTAGTCAGGTGGCGGTGCCCATGCGATCCGAATTTTCTCCACCCGATTCGGTATGACAAGATTCAAGTTATTTAAAATAAAAAGTCCGAACCGTTACGATTCAGACTTTTTAAGTCATCTTGACGGAGAAAACAATCGCGGTTTACTTCACCGTTTCGATAGTTCTGGCTTTGTTCGTCATGCGGCTGAGGAAAATCTGGAGAACGCTGCGTTTGCCAATTTTAATATTAGCTTGAACCGCCATCCCAGATTGGAGTTCCACCTGCAATCCGTTATTTAACAAGAATTTTTCAGAATCCAGTTCGATGGTGGCGGGGAATGCATAGTAGGGGCGAGTTTGTTCCGGTGGCAACACATCAGAACCCACACCGGTTAACATGCCGTTAACCGTGCCATATTCCGTCGCCGGAAAGGCTTCGATATTGACTTCCACCGGGACACCTTCTTCCCCTTCAGCTTTCGCCTTGCGGAGGGCATCGAGAACCATTGCCACATCTTTATTTTGGATGTAAACCGACGCTTCGAGTTCCTGATTCGGAACGATTTTCAACAGGGGTTCCGGCATCCGTTCGACCACCACATAATCTTCAGCATTGGGTTTCAAATCGAAGACATAGCCGCTGACGGGGGCTTTAATTTCTTGGTATCGCAACTGTAGATTTGCCTTTTCGAGCTGACCTTCAATTTGGGCGATGCGCTTGTCATTTTCGAGTTTGCTGCGACTCAGTTGACCATTGATATCGGAGATGCGTTTTTGGTTTTCGGCGATTTTGCTGAGGATATCTTTTCGAGAGAGAGCCTGAGTATTTTGCAGTTCTTCGCGGGATCGAGCGATCGCCACATTAATCCGCTGTTTTTCATTAGTCAGGCGCTCGATTTCCCCTTGACGGGACAGCACTTCATTCTGCAACCGCAGAACTTCCCCTTCCCGCGCCGAGATTTCATTTTCAGTTCGCAGAACTTCCGCTTCCCGCGCCGAGATTTCATTTCGCAACCGCAGAACTTCCGCTTCCCGCGCCGAAACCTCATTTTCACTTCGCAGAACTTCTGCTTCCCGCGCCGAAATCTCATTTTGACGGTTAATAATTTCCGCTTCTTGTGCTGCTAGTTGTTGCTGACGACTCAGAAGTTCTGCTTCGCGATTAGAGACTTCTGCTTCGCTTCGCAAAATTTCTTGGGCTTGACGTTCTTGTTGCAGTTCAGATAACGCACCTTCTGCCACCACCGGTTGGATGCGATCCATGATACTTTGATTGACATCGCGAGACTTTTTCGCCGTTGCCAATTGAGCTTGAGCCGTGGGAATTTGACGGCGAGCCACTTCTAACTGTTGCATGGCGCGCGGTAATTGGCGGCGAGCATTTTCCAATTGCGTTTGTGCTTTCGGTAATTGTCTTCTGGCGTTTTGCAGTTGAGCCTGAGCGGTGGCTAATTGTTGGGTAGCAATGGCTACTTGACTTTGCGCCGTGGGTAATTGGCGTTTTGCCGTTTCTAATTGCCGTTGCGCCGATTCTAATTGTCCTCGAGACACGACTAATTGTCCGCGCGCGGTGGGCAACTGATTGTTAATTTGATCGAGTTGTTTTTGCAGCTCTTCGACCTGTAGTCTTGCGGCTTGTACGCGGGAGCGATATTCTTGTTGGCTAGCGGCGAGCAATTGTTCTTGGTTGAGGTCAAATTCGCCGCCATTGCCTGCAGTGGTGCCGCCGGAAAGCTGGGCGCGTAAAAATTGATTTTCCGAGATTAAGTTGGCGCGCAGTTTGGTGAGGTTTTCCAGTTCCGAGCCGGCTTCGCCCACCGTATTGCCATTGAGGGCGGCGATATAAAACTGATTTTCTTGTTTGAGGGCGTCGCGTTGTTTTTTCAGGGATTCCACATCTGCCACCGAAGCGGTGGGGTCGAGGGTGAGTAAGAGTTGGCCTTTTCTAACCAGTTCGCCCCCTTCCACGTGAATTTCGCGCACCACGCCACCGGTGGGGGGTTTGACTTCCACCACTGCACCTTGGGGTTCTAATTTGCCCGAGGTGGGAACGGCTTGGTCTACTTTAGCCCAAGCCGCCCAAGCCACGCCCGAGGTGGTCATGCCAATAATTAACCAAATGAATATGCTAGACCAAATTGGCGATCGCTCTAAAATAACAGGTTGGTCGAAAACTGCTGATTTCATAGTGCTTATGGGTTAGGAATTAGGGGTAACAATACAGGAGAGTCGGAATCGAGAATGAAGCAATCCGGAGGAATCAAAATGCCCCTCGCTCGGTCAAGCTTCATTCCCGCTGACGTTCTATACTTGGGATTCCTGCTGTTGATACAGGCAGTAGTAGAGACCCTTGAGCGCCATTAATTCGTCGTGGGTGCCTTCTTCCACCACCGAACCTTGTTCCATCATTAGGATGGTATCGGCTTTTCTCACCGTAGACAGGCGGTGGGTGATGAAGAAGACCGTGCGACCGCGAAACGCTTCGGCGAGGTTATCGCTGACTTGGCGTTCGGAATTGTAGTCGAGGGCGCTGGTGGCTTCGTCGAGAATTAACAGATGGGGATTTTGCAGAACCGTCCGCGCGATCGCGATCCGCTGTCGCTGACCCCCAGACAAGGAAGAACCCCGTTCCCCCACCACAGTGTTATATCCATTGGGAAGACTCATAATAAAGTCGTGTGCCACAGCAATTTTGGCGGCGTCAATAATCTGATCGGTAGTGGCATCGGGATTGGTCAGGGAAATATTGTCCTGGACCGTGCCATTAAACAGCAGGGTATCCTGAAGCACCACGCCAATTTGGCTCCGCAGGGAATGGAGTTCCACCTTACTAATATCGTACCCATCCAACAGAATCCGACCACCAGTGGGTTCGTAGAGGCGTTGCAACAGTTTCATCAAGGTACTCTTACCCGAACCGCTTTGCCCCACAATGCCGACAAACTGACCGGGAGCGAAGTCCAAATTGACATTCGCCAACTGTAGGGACTTGCTGCTGGGGAAGTGGAACGACACGCCCTCAAATCGAACCGCGCCTTCAATTTCGGGTAAGGGAATATTGCTGCGGTCTTGTTCGTCTGCTTCCGGGTGAGCTTCGAGAATATCGCGCAGACGTTCCACGGACATAGCGGTTTCTTGGAAAGATTGCCACACCTGGACGAAGCGCAGCAGAGAACCGGTGACGTTTGAGGCAATAATCCGGAAGGCGATTAACTGACCCAAGGACATCTGCGGGGGGTCGCTCAAGACCATGTGGGCACCCACCCACAGCAGCAGCAGTCCGGAGAGTTTATTCAAAAAGTTACTGATCGAGCTAGCGCTGGTGGAGGTCAGGACGGTTTTAAAGCCGGCACTGATGTAGCGAGCGTAGCGATCGTACCAATTCCAGCGAGAGGTCATCTCGATGGTCTGGGCTTTCACGGTTTGAATGCCCGAGAGGACCTCCACCAAATAGGATTGGGTATCGGCATAGCGCTCGGCGCGCTTGCGGAGGAGTCGCTGGACGATGGGAGAGACGAAGACGATGAGCAGGGTAAAGAAGGGGACGGTTGCGAGGGCAACTGCCGTCATTAACAAGCTGTAGGAGAGCATGACGGCGATATAAATCACCGAGAAGAGGGCATCGAGAACCACGGTGAGGGCGGTTCCGGTGAGAAATTGCCGAATGCGCTCCAATTCGCCCACCCGTCCGGCGAGTTCGCCGACGCGCCGCTGGTCGAAGTAGTTCAGGGGGAGTCGCAGGAGGTGATCGATGACCTGGGATCCGAGGCTGAGGTCGATGCGGTTGGTGGTATCCACAAACAGGTAGGTGCGGAGCCAGGTTAGGGCTCCTTCAAAGACCGCCACGCCGACCATTAAGGCTCCCAGGATATCCAGGGTTTCGAGGCTTCTTTGGCCGATTACTTTGTCGATAATCACCTGGGTGATTAGGGGGTTGGCGAGGCCAAAGAGCTGGACGAAAAATGAGGCGAGAAAGACTTGGACGAGGATGCCTTTGTATTTGAGCAGTTCTGGTAGGAACCACCAGAAGTTGAATTTTTCTCGCTTTTCTTCGGGGGGTGGCTGTAGCAGCAGGACTTGCTGGGTGTCTGCTTCCTGCCCATCGGTGGGGGGGAGGGCTTCGAGCTGCCACTGTTGAGTGAATTTCTTGGGTTTTTTGCGGACGATTCCCCGGGAGGGGATGGCGGCCACGATTTCGCGATCGCTGATGCTGAACAATAAGGCAAAGCTATCTTTCCAGCGAATCATGGCTGGTGCTTTCAGGCGACCGAGTAGGTCTCCGGGGACATTGACCAGTTGACCGTTAAATCCCATCATGCCGGCAACTGCGCCGCAAGATTGCAGGGTGAGCTTTCCGTGGGTGTTGTACTGATTGTCCAATACGCGGCGCACTACGTCGCGGCGCACGCGAATGCCGTAGTGTTTCGCCAGCATCTCGAAGCAGGCGACGGTACCATTGATGGTGCCTTTCCCCCGAACGAAGGGGTAGCGGGTTTTCCCTCGGGTGGGTTTTTCGTCGGGTTCTGGTTCGGGGGGGCGATCGGGGGCGTAGGGAATGTCTGACTCGGTTCTCTCTACTGGGCGATCGCTGGGCACCACTTCGGCTTCCACGGGTTCGGCGGGGGCGCTCGAACCGGCGAGGTCGAATGGGGGTAAGCCGACGACTCTGGCTCCTTGGGGACTGGAGAGCTTCCCGATGCTCTCGGCATTTACCATCAGGGGGCTGCTGATTTCTAGTTCGCCGATCGCTCCCCCACTGAGGAACCAGAGGCGATCGCGCTCTAATTGGCCGAAATCCACTTTCCCTTTGGGCAAGTTCACTACCACCGAATCGGGCCAGAGTTTCAGGGTGAGTTCTTTCAGGTTGGTGGTTGCATCTGCCCTGCGTTCCAGTTCCGCTGAGAGTAGTGCAAAGACTTCACACAGGGCGGCTTGTTGTTGAAAGGCTTGCTGCAACTCGGGTTCGGATTTGAGGCGATCGAGAAAGTGTTGGGCGCTGAGGGTGATGCAAATCAGTTCGGAGGAGGCGATCGCGCTTTCTGAGGCGACGCCGCGCACTAAGGAGGCCCAGCCGAGAATTTCTCCCGGTCCTGCGAGTCGCAAGCTGACCATTGCTTCCGATCGGCTATCGCGACCCAATTCCCGCGCTTGACCTTCGTAGAGAATCGCGACTTGGGTGGGCATTTTCCCCGGTTCAAAGATGGCTTGACCAGTCCGATAGCGCAGCAGTTGGCATTTGGATGCCAGGTCTTGCAGCGCCCTATCCCCGAGGCGATCGAATGGCGGGGTTTGAGCCAGAAATGTTGCGATTTGAGACGGTGTAACGGTTGATGTCATGATTGAGAAGCTGCGCCTAACCCGATAGGTTGCAAGGAGCCAAGTTTTTGAATTTGCTCTCGCAACCAGTTTTCAAACATTTCGTTGATTAAATGCTGACGCATGGCGTCATCTAGCTGAGCTGGAATAAATTTTTCTAATCGAATAATCACAAACCATACATCTAATTGCCTTGGCGGCCATAGTTGACGGGGCTGACTAATTGACAACAGTTTACCAATTAGCGGATGAGGCTGGTTAACTGGCACCGGTCCGAGTAATCCCCCGGTTCGGCTTTCTGGTCCTTTGGAGTATTGGCGGGCGGCATCTTCGAAGCTCTGTTCTCCTTCGGAAATGCGAAAGTAGATTTCTTGCGCTAATCCGCCATCTTGGGTGCGAATTAGGGAATAGACGACGCGATCGAGGCTGCTTTTGCGCGACATAAAGTAGCTTTGCACTTTTGGCCCCCAAGTGGCGGTTTTAAATTTTTCTATCAGCAGCTTTCGCTCTACCTGTTGCACCATCATCTCTTGGGTCATGCCTTGGCTTTTTAACCAGGCTTCTCGAACTTCTGGCGAGGTCAGCTTTTGCTGCACGGCAAAGTCCTCTACCGCCCTCATGCGCTCTTCTTCGGTGCAAGAGATGTTGGCTTCGGCTATCCCGTTGTCGATGACGATTCCCCGACAAAAATCCCGCTCTAATTGATATCGTTTTAACAAATCCAGTAGCTCTTCGGCTTTGATTACCTTGTCGCCAAGTTGGAACAGGTCACTCATGTCTTACACAACCTCCGTCAGACCACAAATATAACCAATCCGAGTTGGCGCAAGCCAGGAAGATGCTTTCCCACCCAGAAACAGTTGTGGCAACCTGGTTTTTTGCCGCAACTCCTTGCAATTCCGGAGTGTGACCGGATTTTATGCCAGAGGGGGTTTTTTCTCAGGACGCTGGCCAACTTTGATTGGTTTCTTTTTCATCTTGCCCAAACATGGCGCTGTTTTACGATGGGACATCTCGCAGAATTCTCAATCAATCGCGATCGCTGTTTTTCTTTTGTCTCCATCTCGCCACCAACCGGTGCCTTTTCTGCTCGATTCTGCCGATCTTTCGCCGCTAAATCCACCCTAGCCCAGTTTCTCGTTCATTGTAACAACTATGACTATTGTCGGGGTTAAATTGCCAGGAGAAAATATTCTCCCACATCTGTGTTGCGAAAATCATGCCAGAAATCAATGCCGACAACCCCCAATTCGATCCCGATTTGACTGGGAAGTTTTGTTGCACATGCCCTTCCCTTTCCCCCATGCCCCACCGGCGATCTCGCCGCAACTTCGGCATTGCCAGTGGCGCGATCGCCCCTCTACCAAGCTAAAATATCCCCCACACTGCCCTATGCTCCCCCTCCTCCCACCTCTCCGGTTAAAATTCCCTGTGCGCCAACCGCTTCAATTCCCACCGCCTACAGCCCACCGGATTTTTTGAATCTTATCAAGTTTCACATTGCCTTCGCCAATCCCATTACCCTCGCGAAAGCTCAATCTACATCCAGAAAAAAGAGATAAGCAAGTAATGCATTGCACACAAGTCCTGCCTGACGCATCGGATTCATTGTAGGAGATCGCCCCAGGGATTGTCAACCCCCAATTCTTAATTCTTATTTGTTTGATAGATTAATGGGTATCGAGTCTCGGAG